>DAIQPD010000325.1:0-2818 GCA_036787535.1 Chryseolinea sp. | reverse complement strand
GAAAAAATAAAATGCACTATCACCGGTAGGATATATCCAGGCAACTTCAAGCTTACTTACATTCTCCCTGGTAATATGCGAACCTTCAAAATACTTTGATTGATCTGCTCCACCACCATACTGTTCCCAGGTTTTGTGATGGACATCAGCATCATTATTACAGCTTACCATAATAAGCACGCTCAAAACAGCAAGGAAAACACAAGCTGTTGAAACCAGTTGTTTTCCAAGTATCCAGGAAGATAAAATCCCGAGGTGCTTCATTTTATTTATTTGAAAAGTTTTTGTGCAATGGTTGACAAATAAAGTTTGCAGTTCATCCACGTATGACCGCCATCCGAAATTAAGGTTTCATGGTTAATTTTCTTTTCGTCAAGTACCTTAAGGTAATCTTCGATGATTGAATATAAACCATCGTCTTTACCTACACCAATCCAGAATAATTTCAATCGTTGATTTGTGACGGAAGGATCGGCAAACGCTACCGAATTATTTCGTTCGAATTCATTCTTCAACATACCTGGAGCAAAGCCACATACCCAACTGAATAATTCAGGATTATTCAATCCCAGGTACAGACTTGTTCCGCCACCACCTGAAAAGCCAGCTATAGCACGGCTGTCTTTATCTGCTTTCACGCGATAATTCTGCTCAACAAATGGAAGCAGATTTTTCAGGAAATCTTTTTTAAACTCTTGGAGATTATCCCAGTTTCTAAGACTCCCGGAAGATTTACTGATAACCGGAAAGGCACGACCATACGGCATCACAATGATCATCGGTTTTGCTTTGCCTTGGGCAATCAAATTATCAAGAATGATATTCGCTCTACCTACTTTAGCCCATGTCTCTTCCGTATCGGTTGTGCCATGAAGTAGGTAGAGCACAGGATATTTTGTTTTTGAATCTTTGTCATAACCCGGTGGAGTATAGATAACGACAGGTCTTGTTCCGAGCTCGGATGAAGTATAATATCGATATGAAAGTGTTCCGTGATAAACGTTCTGAAGTGTATGGATCAAAGGAGTTTTTCCTGTTATCTCCACTACACTATTTTGAAAACCTTCGTTGGGAAAAATGTTAGTGTTTTTTGGATCGGCTACCGAAATACCATCTACCTTAAAACTATATGGATACATATCAGGTTTAACAGGGCCCAACGTTATGCTCCATAAACCGGAGGAATCTTTCATCATGGGCAGCGGAGACTTCTCAAACTGCGCATTCAAATATACTTCCTTAGCACCAGGTGCAAGAAATCGAAATACGACCGTGTTATCAGGATTGACTTGCGGAGAGATCACGATGGAACCGCCTCCCATCTGACTGTACGAAAGGAATGATGCACAAAGTAATAATGCAACCAATACTGATTTTTTGCTCCATTCAGCAATCATAGTAAAAGTATATTTAATAGTCATTCTATTTGATCAATTTTAAATTTTTCATCCATTCAAACATAGGATCATACCAACCAGCGTGCTTGAAAATAAATCCATGACCACCCTCCTGATATACATGCAACTCTACGGGCACATGATGATGTCTTAGCGTTTCAAAATAAACAATACTGTTGTCAACATCAACCAGCTTGTCATCAGCGCTGTGCGTGAGATAAGCCGGAGGTGTATTAACATCAACCCGAAGCTCACTTGAGAATCGATTAATTACTTCCCTACCTGGATTCTTTCCTAAAAGATTTGCTCGTGAATCAACATGTGTCAAACTATCCTGCATACTAATTACCGGATATACTAATATTTGAAAGTCAGGACGAAGCGAAGTGCCCATCTTATTTTCAATCAATGGTTCTTTATACATAGTCGCGACCGTTGACGCCAGATGACCACCAGCAGAGAAACCCATTATTCCAACCTTGTTCACATCAACTCCCCATTTCGCTGCATTTTCTCTAACTACTTTAATGGCTTGTAGTGCATCCTGCAGCGGTCCTGTTTTTTTATCAACAAGCATTGAATCAGACGGAAGCCTATATTTTAAAACAAATGCTGCTACACCTTTCCTGGCAAACTCTTTTGCTGTTGATACGCCTTCGCCCTGATATACAATTACAGCATAGCTGCCACCAGCGCAAATAATAACGGCAGTGCCAGTTGATTTTTCTTTTTCGGGCAAATAGACTTCAAGAGTAGGATTAATTACTTTTCGAACAAGCCCGGATGATTCTTTACTTGCTTCTTTCGCTTTCGGAAATTTCGAGTTTGGGATATCGCCTGAATACAGATTAATAATTTCCTGGCCACATGCAACACCAGAATACGTTAAAGCGAAAGCCAGATAAATTAATAAAGTCTTCATCAGTAAGAATTAGCGTTTAAACTATACAGTTTCATAATCATGTTTTGTATTATTTAAAAAGCAGTGGCGCAAATTCATGAAGGCTTCTTCGCCAGCTTTGCCACTCGTGTGCCGTTAGAGGTGATACATAAAAATGAGTATTGATACCCGCTTTATGAAGTGCGTCTGTGTTCACGCGCGGATCAGTACTACCCGGTCTTGGATTATCAAGTTCGCGGCTACCATAGCTGATGAACAAAAGTTTGACTTTCTCTTTGTAGCCGGGGACTTTGCTGATATCATCTGGACTGATACTGCCACCGCTGAACATGCCTACATAAGAAAATGTATTGGGATTAGCCAGAGTAGTGACGCGTGTCTGCATACCACCCATGGAAAGTCCTGCCATAGCACGATGAGAAGCATCTGATTGTGTGCGATAATTAGCATCGATCATAGGAACGATGTCGTCCAACAAAGTCTTCATGAAACCATCGGCCCAACCTGCCGGAGGCCATGT
>DAIQPD010000007.1:42109-58536 GCA_036787535.1 Chryseolinea sp. | reverse complement strand
AAAAGAACTTCTTATAATCCGCAAGAAAGTCTTCCAGTTTCTTATCAAAAGCAGGGGTAAACATCGCCAACGTCCATGGAGTACTTAACTCCTTTTCAAGTCCCTTTTTGTAAAAATCGTTTTGAAGTGTGGTTTGAATAATATTCAAATCCTTAAGAAGGATGGCTTGAATTGAATCACCCTTTTCTTCGATATTATCAGCAATAAACTTTCTCTTCTTATTCAGTTCATCCACTAAGAATGATGCACGGAAATCAGTCTGCGATTCTGCCTGCTCAAAAATATAATACGGTTTTTCATACGAATTATTTTTAAACTGATAGACAGCAATCGCTTCATAAGCCCACCGCGATGCCATCATGTCAGCAATGATAGGTACTTTACCTTTTGTACTTATGAAATCATTCAACCGATCGAAGCTGAATAGCAATCCACTTAAAATCATTTGTGGAATGAGTAACAGCGGTATCATAACGTAAACTGTAACGGCTGAATTAAATGCTGATGAAATGTTTAACCCCAGCACATTGGCCAAACAGGACGTGGTAAACAACGCAATCCAGAAAGGAACAAACATGCCCCATTCAATTTCCAATATCAAATTACCTACCAGCACAAAACAAAAAGTTTGTATAGCAGACATGGTGAATAAGATCATAATCTTAGAAACCAAATAACTGTTCCAGCTTAAGTTAAGGAATGACTCTCTTCGCAAAATCTTTCTGTCTCGAATAATCTCCTCCGCGCTTACCGTCAGTCCCATAAATAAAGCCACAATAATGCTCATCAGCATATAGGCCGGGAAATTTTCATTGAATCGGAATATATACTCCGTTCCACCGGGTGCACTTTTATACTTAATAATGATAGCCAGAATGAACGCCAACAATGGAGCTTCTAATAAGTTGATAAGCAAATATTGTTTGTTGCTCAACTTCGATAAGGTATCACGAGTTGCAAAGATGATGGTCTGTTTTAATTTGTTAGGAAGACTAAGCGAATGAGGAGGCTCTTCCTTAATATCTTCGACACGATTTATTTTAAATCCTTCTTTATATAAATCATACCACTGAGGTGGTGTTATTTTTCTTTTGGATGTTGGCTGACCATACTCATCGACAACCTTCGCTTCGATGATATTAAATATTTGTTCAGGGTTTACATTACCACATGTTTCGCATTGTCCTCTGTTACTATCAACCTGATGTGTTGATTTCTTGAAATAGGTAACGGCTTCAACCGGATGTCCATTATAAGCGGGGTATCCACCGACATCCATAATGATCATCTTATCAAACATTTTATAAATGTCGGATGATGGTTGATGGATAACGACATAAATTAATTTACCCTTTAACGATAACTCTTTTAGTAAGTCAATAACATTTTCAGAATCGCGTGATGAAAGACCAGAGGTAGGCTCATCTAAAAACAGAATGGCAGGTTCACGAATTAATTCAAGGGCAATGTTTAAACGTTTGCGTTGACCTCCACTAATTGTTTTCTCCAGTACATTTCCAACCTTTAAATCCTTGCGTTGATCAAGGCCAAGGTTTGTCAACACTTCCATCACTCGTTTTTGCAATTGCTCTTCTGTGAGATTGGCAAAACAGAGTTTGGCGTTATAGTATAAATTTTCATAAACAGTTAATTCTTCAATAAGCAAATCATCTTGCGATACATATCCGATAACTCCGTGTATTCTATCCTTCTGTGTATGGATATCGAATCCATTTACTAAAATAGTACCGATGGTGGGCTTTACTAAACCCGCCAATACATTTAGTAAGGTGGTTTTACCTGCACCACTGGCTCCCATAATACCTATCAATTTTCCAGGACCCTCTGAGATAACTACGTTACGAAGGCCGATTGCACCATTTGCAAATTTTAGCTCTTCGATGTTAACATTGAATGAAAGCTTAGCGGTTTTTAATTCTTCATTAAAGTTGGCTACTAAATCACTGTAGTACAACGCATCGCCTGCCTGAGTTTTAATAGTGCTTCCATGCGAAAAAAGGTAAACACGATTCGGTTGCATGGTAAAACCATTGAGGATATTCAATTGTTCACCCATGTATTTGGTGAAGTACATCTCAACACTTTGCACGCGCATAAAGACAAGCGTACCTTCAATATGTCCGTGAACGTGTTTATGCAGCTTACCTGCTTCTGCAGCTTTGGCTGAATCCAGTAAAATGATATCGCTAAAGTTTAATGATTTAGCATCTTCAGTGGTGACAAAACTTTCAATAAGTTGATATTCATCCTTTCCAATGTTGAAAACGGTGGAAACGGTATTCACAATCTCCATTCGTTGTGGAGAGAAATTTTTGTCCGTACTTACCAATTCCAAAAGTTTGATCAATACAACAACTTTTTGTTTTTGGGTTAAGGTCTTATTAATCTTCTTACATATACCGAGTGTCTTTACCGAATCTTTAACAGATGTAAGTTTGGACTTTCCATCATCATCATCTGTTTTTCCATAGCCTGAAAATTGATCATAGAGTTCGATGTATTCTTTGATCGAATCCCGGTCTAGTTCTGTTTGAAAAAAGTTGATTACGAATTGTCTCTCTTTTTCTGTAACGCCTCCATCTTGTTTAGTGATGATGGCAAAAAGTTGAGTCAGGGCTTTGAGTATTTCTTCACTCATAGGTAAGAAGTATGTCTATAAAGATATAAAAAAATATCGGTTACCCGTCATTTCAAACCCCTGCAGATGGGAATTGAAATGATAAGTAACCGATTGATAATGAACTGGTACGATCAGTACGTCTTAAACTCGAACGGTATTTCCACGAGCTCTGAAAACTCCTGGCCCGCTTCTTCCATATCCTCATCATCTTCATGGAAATACCAGGTAATTCTCATCCCTTTAATGTCTTCCAATGCTGAAAGAACATCTAATATTAATTTTGAGGAAGCTGTATTAAAGTACTCCAACTTGAATACAAATTCGGTCGATGGATTCGCATCGCTTCCATAACTTTCAATCCATTCTAAAACGGGACGATAGAATTCAGCTGAATCCTCCGGAAGGGAACGGCCAGAGATTTCAAAAATTCCGTTCTTCTTATCAAGCATTATCTTCGGTGTATCTTCGGCTCCTTCAAGATTTAAAATTTCCATGGTGTCAATCTATTTTAGTTAATATGGTCTCAATACAATTATTCAGTTTCGCGGGGAACGTTTACTGTCAGACAAAAGAAACAATAGTCAGCTGACATTTCCGGAAAATCAAATGCTAATTTCTCGCCCGATTTACGTGCCATGTCAACAAATCCTAGTCCCGCTCCACCCTTATCAGAAATAGTGGTGTTCTTAATAATCTCCTTGTAAAGTTCTTTTAATCCATCTTTATCAAGGCTGTTAATATGATGCAGTTTTTTCTCAAGGCCAGCCACATTGCTCTTCTGGATTGGATTTCCTGACATAATTGTATATCGGTTTGCCTCTCGACCAATTAGGAAAATGGCAGCATGGCTTCGTATCTGCCCATCTACCAGCTCATCACTGTGTTTCACAATATTTTGTAAGGCTTCAACCATGACATTAAAAACTTTGCGTTTTATGTTGCCTTCTTCTCCGGAGGAATCCAGGTTTCGCTCGGCCATGGCAAGAATTGATTTGGTGCTTTCCTGGGTGAAATCACCCTGATATACCAGAATCAACTTCTGCGACATCATGGTGCGGTGCAGGTCATAGATAAAATTCATGAGTCTGAAGATTAGATTTAAATAATGTGGTTCACTAAGTTAAGTTTTTTATCGAGCATCACCATCTGCATACTAAAATTGGATGGCAATATCTCATTTAAAATTTAATACCAATTAAAAGTACGTCATCTATTTGCTTGGTTTCGCCTCTCCAATTCTCCCACTCCTCATCAAAGACTACCATAGCTTCGTTCATAGGTTGTTTATGTACACGTTCGATGGTTTCGCGCGTTTTCTTTGGTCCAAACTTCCGGTTTTCTGTTCCTCCAAATTGATCGGGGAAACCATCCGAACTAAAGTAAATGGAATCGCCAGATCCTAAATTCAATTTAGTATTGGTAAAGTTAGTCTGGTTCTTAAAAATACCGCCTCCAATAGGGAATTTATTTCCCTTTACTTCCTCCATTACTCCACCCTTCATAATGTATAATGGCCGATGAGCTCCGGCATATTCCACCGTTCGTTCAGTCATGTTCAACTTACAAAGCGCAATGTCCATTCCGTCTTTGGTGGTGGCATCTTCATCCTGACGCAAAGTTGTTGTTACACCCTCATCCAACAAGTCAAGTATTTTGCCTGGCTCTGTGATCTTACGACTTCTTACAATATCATTCAATAAAAAGTAGCCGATCAAAGACAACAGTGCTCCAGGTACACCATGACCAGTACAATCCACTGCTGCAATAAAAATTTCGTCTTTGATTTGAACAAACCAAGGAAAATCTCCACTGACTACATCACGCGGTTTGTACAATATAAAGGAGTCAGGTAATGCTTTGCTTATAACACGCGAATTGGGAAGAATAGCATTTTGTATTCGCTTCGCGTAGTTTATACTTTCAGTGATCTTCTTGTTCTTATTTTGAATTTCAAGCTCAATCATCTTCCGCTCGGTAATATCGTGCGAAACAACCAGTACCGATTCTAACTTAGATGATTCATCAAATTCAGGGATACCATTTACCTGCATGATGCGCTGCCCCATCGAAGAGGTAAAGTCAATTTCAGCTGAGACTTTTTCGTTTGTGGAATTTACCTGTTCTACAACATTTAACCAGCCTTCTAATATTGACTTATCAAGATCTACTTCTTTAACTTTACGGTTTAGGAATGCCGATGGTTTGCGACCAGTGTAATCCTCAATTACAGGGTTGATGTACGAAATTTCCTCCTGCTCGAGGCGCGTAATTAAATCAAGTGAGTTTTCAGAAAGCGCCTGCATTTTACTTCGCATTCTTTGCTCTTGCTCCGCTCTTCTTTTCTCTGTGATATCACGCGAGTTCAAAATAAAACCATGAATAGCTGGGTTTGAAATAAAATTGGTGCCCGTTGATTCAATCCAGATAAAACTTCCATCCTTTGCACGGTATTCATATTGTACCGTTACTTTTTCATCCGGGCTTTCCACCATTTTACTGAACAATCCTTTGAACGTTTCACGATGATCTGGATGGACTTTATCAATATCACTTTTATTGATCATCTCTTTCTGTCCATAACCCAAAATGGTCTCAACAGAAGGTGATATATATCGAATACTTTCGTCTTCCTCGTAGATTGTAATTACTTCAGATGCGTTTTCCAAAAGTAATTGCATCCGATTTTGTGTGCGATTTACCTCCTCGATTTGTTCTTCTAACTGTAGGTTCGAGCGTGTAAGTTCTTCCTGAGTAGCCTGCATCTCTTCCGCATTCTGACGAAGTACTTCTTGTTTCTCCTTCAGCTCATTACTCATCTCTTGCGATTCTGCCAGGAGCTTACGTGTGCGTTCGTTTACTTTAATGTTAAAAATAGTACGCGCCAAAATCAACGAAAGTTCCTGAACGAATTTTACCTGTGATGGATCAAATCGTTTAAAGCCTGCAAACTCCAATACGCCATATACCTCTTCATTGGTAATGAGTGGAACAATTACAATGCACTTCGGGCGTTGGTCACCGAGAATACCAGATGTAATAGACATATAATCATCCGGGATTTCAGTACGCACAATGGTGTCTTGTTCTGCAGCTGCTTGCCCTACCAACCCTTCAGCAAACTTGAATGATGCCTTTAAATATTTTTTACGATTGTAAGCATAGCTGGCACGAAGTTCAATTATCGGCTTTTTCGGATCTTCATCATTCACAGCATAAAATGCTCCTTGAATCGCTCCGATTTTCTCTAGAATAAATTTAATAACGTCATCGCCTAATGCGTCAATTGAATCGGCCATACGGAGAATCTCACTGATCTCTGCCACACCCCGAACAATCCAGTTGCGTTCCTTATCACGACTTTCATTTTCAATAAGGTTGTGGCGCATATTGATGAGGGACATACCCAACATATCATTCTCGCTGGTGGGTCTGAATTCGGTATCGTATTTACCTTCACCAATGCGTTGTGCGAAATCAGCATTTACCTTTAGGGTTTGTACCAACTCATTAACTTTGGTGCCCATTTGACCAAATTCATCATTGGTGTTTTGCGATATATTCTCAGGCAAAATTCCCTGCGCTACCAATCCCAAAGTATTACGCATAGCAAGTAATGGTCTGGTAAGTGAACGAGCAAACACCATGGCAAGCAATGTTGCAAGAGCCGCAATGCACAAACCAGCGTAGATAAATGTAGACATGAGTTCGCTAGCCTGGCCATTCGCTTCCTCTTCATTTATTTTCACTATCAATGCTAAGTTTGCCAGATTGATTTTACGAGCGACTTGCAAAACATTTTCTCCGCGGTAGTCTGTCCCTTTTGCGGATGTATTAATTCCTTCAAAAACAGGAACAAATGCCTTAACAAACTGGCTACCTGGATCAATTAATTGAATGGCAGAAGCTGTATCACTTCTCAGAGGACTTACCAAAGCAATCTTTTTCGATAAAACATCATGCTTTGCTAAAATGGCTTCACCGGTTTTACCTAACCCCTGATAACTCATTAGCACTTGATATGCCGTGGTTAAGTCAAGCTTAATAATAACGAGCCGCTTCTCGCCACCAGGATCATTCACCATTCCTGCTACGTATGTGAAATAATTCTTTTTTGCTCTATCGCGTTGAATTGATGAAAAGTAAATGCCGCTTTGAGCACCAGTGAAAGTTGCTAAATCAGGGTCATTAAAATTTCCCTTTATTGAAGGATTAGTTGAGGCAATAACATTTCCTGTGACGGAGGTAACAATGATATCAGATACACCAAAAAGATCTTTTTTCTCATTGAGGTAATCCGTGAGAGAACCATCAGAGGACGAACTGATAATTTCATCTTCAGAAGTATCAACACTATCACTTTCACTTTCTTCATCGCCACCACCTCCCATGTCCATTAAATCAAAGCCTCCATCATCGGATGGAGCGGATGAAAAACTCGATGCTTTAAGTCTGTCATCCTCCAAAAGAATTTTCAGTGCATTCGCATTTTTCTCGAAATAGGTATTTAAATAGAGCGCTCGATTATCGGCAATCACCGACAGGTTAGTGGTGAACTTATCCTGGTTGGATTTTAAATGATAATCGTAACTAAAGAAACTAATTGCTGCAACCGTAACCAATGAAATGGTAAGGATGAGAATCGTGATTTTGGTACTGATGTTAATGCTCTTCATCATAGCGTTTGGCGCTGGGATTTATGCTTTACCTGAAATTTTTTCTGCAATAAGATGGGTTGATGCTTCAACAAACTTTCGTTGATCTTCCGAAATATTCGTGAATGAGGCTATTTCAATAATTCCTAAAACACGTTCTGGGGTCTGGATGGGTACAATCAGCAAAAATTTTGGTGACGCACTACCTAAACCTGAGACAATCCGAATGTAGCCTTCGGGTACATCATCGACATAAAGCGTCTTGCCATTGGCTGCACTTTGCCCGATTAACCCCTCCCCAAATTCATATTTAATGATGGTGCTTTCGCCAATGCTTAGCGCGTAACCACCCTTTAATTCTACTTTTCGTTTCCCGTCTTCTTCGGCAGCTTCATATATGGCACCTTGCCCTGCATCAATTTGTTTGCAGATTGCTTGCAGCCCATTCACTAAAAGTTCTTTGCGACCTTTAACAGCATCCAAACTGTTTTTAACAGCATCCAAACTGATGGAGGATACCCCACCTTCACCCGCTTGTTGACCGGAAAGCGATTTATCAGCGGCTTTATCACGATAAACAATTATTTCTTTAGAGTATTTTAAAGCGGAAACCAAGGCAATTGCTCCCAATAAAAAGGTGATTGAAATCGCCACGTACACAGCGGTAAATTCGCCCTGGTATCCATCGGCCAACCGTAACCCATGCGGAAGTGTATAAATAAAATAAAAAGAAGTGCCGAACCCCAGAATCGAAAGAATTGCGAGGAAGAGGCCGACTTTATACCGATCGCTAAATATGCCTGTCATCTATATTGTTTGTCTAATTCCTTTAAAAACTCTACAATTTGGTCAACCTTTAGCACATGGTCAATTTTTGTTGCTGCTAAAGCTGCCTTTGGCATGGTATCAATCATACATTCAGTGGGTTCCTGCACTAAAGTGAGTCCACCACGATCGTGTATATTCTTCATGCCCAGCGCACCATCCCGGTTCGCACCCGAAAGCAAAATGCCCACGAGTTTGTCTTTATACACATAGGCACAACTTCCTAGTGTAATATCAATTGCGGGTCGCGAATTGTTTATCATTTCTTCCGTTGAAAGGGCAAAGTGATTACCCAGTTCAAGGGACATGTGATAATTGGCCGGAGCCAGGTACACGCAACCCTTCTTTATATTTTCCTTGTCGTTCGGTTCCGTAACCTGAACAACACTTTTAATCGACAGTGCTTCCACAAAACCGTTTCTCACATGCTTGAGCCTATGCAAGCACATGATGATTGGTAGCGGAAAACCTTTCGGCAACTGTGACAGGATTTTTACAACACCCTGAAAGCTGCCTGCTGACCCTCCGATAACAACGGCTTTGTAGCTGTTATTTAGGTTGAATTTACTCATTGGTCAAAGACAACTTTACTTAGTCTTTTATTTTCTTATAAATCTTCTCTTCGTTGTTCACCACAATAAAGCGGCTGGCATAATCACACCAGATCAAAGATTCTTTCGAACCAATGGCCAGGTATCCATACTTAAACAGGCTTTCGTGGAATTTTTTAAGTACTTCGTTCTGCAGGGTTTGGTTAAAATAAATCATGACGTTTCTGCATAAAATCAAATCGAATTTATTGAACAAGTCGCCCACCACCAGATCGTGCCTGCGAAAGGAAACATTCATGAACAAGTCTTTATTGAAAACAGCATTACCACCCTCTTCTTTATAATAATCTTTGAAATTACCAGTGCCCTGAAAGCGGATGTAGTTTTTTTCATTCAGCTCCATGTTTTTTATGGGATAGGTAGCTGCTTTTGCTTTTTCAAGAATATTAACATCCAGATCGGTGGCAATTAAATTTACATCACCATGAATGCCCATTTCTTTGAGCATAATACACATGGAAATGACTTCTTCGCCTGAGGAACATCCGGCATGCCATATCTTGAATTGCTTGTGGTTAAGCATTATGGCTGGTATTATTTCCTCCCGCATGATGCGCCAGAAACCCGGATCACGGAACATTTCAGTAACGTTCACGGTGAGCTCATCTAAAAATTCATTAATGAAAGCAGGTGAGTCTGTCAGTTTTTTCAGAAGGGCATCAACCGAAAGTTTTTTCAACTCCATGATTCGCAACACCCGTCTCTTGAATGAGGACATGGCATAATTGCGGAAGTCGTAGGAATACTTTTGGTGGATCAGTTCCGAAATCCGCTTCAGATCGGCAATGTCAATATCCAGCATGATCAAGTCTTTAAAAGCAATTCAAATTTAATATCTGTTTAAAACAGGAAGTTGGATTTGGGGCTAAAATCCTACACCCGTTTATATGAAACCTCATTAACATCATTTTCTCCAAAATGAAATTAACTAATTGGTACTAATTAGGTGAAAAAAAGGATTTTAAAAAGCTTTTCAGAAATAAAACGGGAGTTAGTTGCGACCAGCCTTATGATGGAGTTCCTCTTGCGTTATTTTAAGTGCCTCAAGATTAATTTTAAGGGCGGCTTCAACTTCACTTACAATTTCCCAATCATCACCTCGCTTTGTTTTTTGTGCCAATTCTTTTTCGAGTGCTTCAATTTTTTGACGATACTCTTGCACCAAAGTATTTGCGCTTGCCTTTGCTAAGGTTATTTGATTAGCATGATCGCTTGCTTTTTCTTCTAATTCTGCAATTTGCTCAATGTATCCTCCCTCCTTTCGGGATGACTCTTCTTGTGTTGCCTGAAGCTCCTCCATGTTTTGCCTCATTTCTTCTTCTTGCGCACGCATCTCTTCCGTTTGTTGTTGAAACTGCTCTATGAGCTGGCGATTTTTCTCTGCCGCTCTTACCGATGCTAAAGTAGAGGCAATGGTTTCACCAAGTTTTTCAACAAAGGAAATAACATATGGAGCATATTCTTTGAAGGATGCAAGCTCAACGATGCCATACACTTCTGTATCTACTTTTAATGGCACCATTAGAATACTGTTAGGATTTGCATCGCCCAAACCAGAGGTAATTCGTATATATTCATCTGGGATATCCGTGATATAGGTTGTTTCTTTTTCAAGAAAAGCCTGACCTAAAATACCTTCACCTAATTTTACCTTTCGTTGTTCGAATTTTTTAAGATCGAATGCAAACAACGATACCATGTCCAAAAATTTATTATTCTCATCTTCATCGTTTAAGATGTAGAGCCCCCCCTGATTTGACTGGGTATATTGAACTAAAGCGGCAATTACCTTATCGCACAACAAGGCAATGTTGTCATTGGAGGATCGAAGAATATCGGCAAACTTGGCCAGGCCTTCATTTACCCATTGGCGCCTCCTATCCTCTTCATTAAGCTGCTTAAGTTTGGCTTGCATATCAATTAGAGAATCGGCCAACTTATTTTTTCCGGCAGCATAGTTTTTATCCAATGAATCCTTGTAATCTATGGTGAGCTTACCTTCACCAATGGCCGTTACAAAATCGGTAGCATCTTTTAAGTTTTCAATGGTTTGATTTATTTGAATACCGATCTTACCAATTTCATTTTTCTGAAGACCAATGGTATGCACATTATTTTCGGTATTGACTTCCAATTCTTTCAATGGTTTTAGCACGTAACGTTGAAAGAGAATGTAGATACCTATTAGTAATAATCCATTTACAAAAGCGATCAATACATAAAGTTGAATAAGCGCATTCTGCTTGGCGTTTACCTCTTCTTCTAAATCTACAATCAACTTGTCGAACCATTCTGACATGGAGAGCCACTGCGCCTCCTGATTTAATTTTGCAGTTGTGTAGGTTGTATTTTGCTTTCGAACGATGGGTGGCTCCACTACATTACCCAATGAGTCGGGTTCGCCTGCCAGGGCTTGCTCTTCCAGTATTTCATTTTGAGTTAATAATAGCGCGGTATTTTCCTTATAGCTTACCCAACTTTCTAGCAAGTTTGCATAGGTAATATTAGCCAATCGAGACAAGGGTTTAATAAATACAACTTTATCATCCATGCGGCCTCCTTCTCCCAACACTTTCAATCGCTTATCCTGTTGCTCAATACTGACAATAATTTGCGGGGCTAGTTGTTTTTTGCCATTCAAGTAGGCTTGAGTTTGAAAGGCAACCTGCACACAAGCTAATTGTGTAGTGCGGGCATAATCAATTTTACGCTCCGCTTCATGAAGTTTGTCGATGGATGAGTTAATAATAACGAACTGCCCACCAAAGATCAACACCATCGTTACCACTGTAAAAAGGCCGAGTTGCTTCAATGATCTATTCCGCAAGAAATTCATCTGTTACGAATAAAGGTTTATTAAAGAAACAGAAGGAATATCCGTGGTTGGGGATGCAGAATTGAAAACGTTCATGCCTGAATATTTCATATTCCCAAATAAACTAAAATATGATGAAAGCCAAAACTGTTCAGGTAATGAATATAAGTATAACATCAATACCTATGTTTCTAAACTTGACTTTGTAAAACCAAAGGGCATTAACGTGCGCACTGAACTGGCCTTTATCCATTGATGCTGCTCATTAAGCATAACAATGCTATAGGATTTCCCCTGACGAAGCTCAAATTCGAGCATTACTTGTCTGCATGCCCCACAGGAGGTGGCTGGTGAAAGCTCTTTATGATTTTTCTTGTGGGCAACAATGGCCATGTTTACAATTTTCTTTCCGTTATGAAGCGCAGACAGTGTATAGAGTGCAACACGTTCGGCACACATACAAAGGGGATATGACGCATTTTCCTGATTGGATGCGGTAATAAAGGTACCATCGTCTAACATAATGGCAGCCCCGACATGAAACTTAGAATAGGGAGCATAAGCATACTCAGTTGCTTCCCGTGCGCGATGAACAAGGTATTTTGATTCTGCATCAAGGTCTTCCAGATGATTGAATGTGATGATCTCCTCCTTTATCATATCCGTTACTTTAGATGATGAAGGTAGTAAAAGTTTGGCTGAGGTTATTATTTTTTGATAAACACTGACTCGTGTTCGATTCAATACTATACAGATTACCGTTCCCGAATTACCATTTTCAACAATTTGCATAACTATAATAGCTAAATATTAGCTTTGCTCTACTTAACTATCAAACTAAAGCACATCAATAGATGAATCGGATTTTAGTTCTGGGCGCGGGGCGTTCATCTTCTTCCTTAATCACATACCTTCTTGAAAAAGCACATTTGTTTGATGCGCATATTGTAATTGGTGATTTTTCTGAAACCGTGGCTCAAAATAAGGTAGGCGAATCCAGTCGTGGTACAGCCATTCAATTTGATATTCAAAATGCAGAAGCAAGCCGCAAAACCATTGCAGAATCAGATGTTGTTATTTCAATGATGCCTGCTCATCTTCATCCGTTGGTAGCAAAAATTTGCCTGGATGAAAAAAAACATTTGCTCACCGCTAGTTATGTTTCAGATGAAATGAAATCGTTAGATGAAGAGGTAAAAGCTAAAGACTTACTTTTTCTAAATGAATGTGGGCTCGATCCTGGTATTGATCACATGAGTGCCATGTACGTAATTGATATCATTAAAGAACGTGGTGGTGAGCTTACCTCCTTCGAATCTTTTACTGGAGGGTTGATTGCACCGGAAACAGATCCTGAAAATCCATGGCGCTACAAATTTACCTGGAACCCACGCAACGTAGTGATGGCAGGTCAGGGCACAGCGAAGTTTTTGGAAGGTGGAGACTACAAATACATTCCGTATCAACAACTTTTTCAACGTGCTACAAAAATAACAGTTCCTGATTTCGGTGAGTACGAAGGATACGCTAATCGCGACTCATTAAAATATTTGGAGACTTATGGTTTAAACTCCATTCAAACCATGCTTCGTGGAACTTTACGTAACAAAGGATATTGCAATGCCTGGAATGTATTAGTGCAATTAGGATGTTGCGATGATACCTATACTATGGAGGGTGTAGAGTCGATGCGGCATATTGATTTCGTGAAAGCATTTTTGGATGAAAAAGAAATAGAAGCGCAGGAGAAAGTATGCTTCCTTTTTAAACTTTCTTTTGATGGTGAAGAAATGAAACGTTTGCGTTGGAGTGGATTATTTTCGGATGAGAAAATTGGATTAGAAAAAGGAACACCCGCTCAGGTATTAGAGCATATTCTCAATAAAAAATGGAAACTCAATACGGGCGATAAAGATTTTATTGTGATGTGGCATCGGCTTAAGTATACATTGAATGGAATACAAAAAGAAGTTCAGGCATACCTCACTGCAACAGGTGATGATGAAACCAATACCGCCATGGCCAAGACGGTAGGGCTGCCTTTGGCCATTGCAGCAAGATTGCTGGTGGAAGGAAAATTAAAAAGCAGAGGTGTTGTTATTCCTGTTCATAAAGAATTTTACAAACCGATCTTACAAGAATTAAAGTTGTTAGGGATTGAACTTCAGGAGAGAGAATCGTAATCCTTAAAACTTATCTTCCCATCATGCAAACATTTTCTTTTTATCTGGTTTATCCTTTCATCTATATAGTCGCTTGTCTGCCCTTTTGGGCGCTGTATAAGGTATCCGATTTTCTTTATTTTCTTGTCAGGCTTAGTGGTTATCGTAAACTAGTAGTTATCAAAAATCTTCGAAATTCATTTCCTGAAAAAAGCGAAAACGAAATTGAAATATTGTGCAGTGCCTACTATCGCTATCTCTGCGATCTCATACTGGAAACCCTTAAGACATTAAAAATGAGCGAAGCCGAAACATTAGAGCGGTGCATTTTTCATAAACAGCCATGGCTAACCAAACTTCATGATGAAAATAAAAGCATCATCATTGTGATGGGGCATTATGGAAATTGGGAGTGGGCTGGTCCAAGTTTTACACTAAACACTGTATACCAACTAGTCGTAATTTATCGTCCGCTTTCAAACTCTTCTTTCGAAAATATGATGGTTGGTATGCGAACTCGTTTTGGCACCCGCATTTCTCCTGTCGATAGAACTTTACGCGATATGGTGGCTAACCGAAACGAAGTCACAGCCACTGCTTTTATTGCCGATCAAACCGCGACTGCAAAAAATGCATACTGGACAACCTTTCTAAATCAGGACACTGCTGTGTTTACCGGACCAGAAAAATTAGCAAAGCGTTTTAACTATCCTGTTGTGTTTATGAACGTAAAATGTAAACGCAGAGGCTTTTATGAAATAACCCCTGAATTACTTTTTGAACATCCCAATACAACAGCAGAAGACGAAATTTCAGAAAGATTTACAAACCGACTCGAAAAAGAAATTATTCTTAATCCTACCTATTGGCTGTGGTCGCATAAGCGATGGAAACATAAGCGAAAGAAAGGTATTTGATTCGTGTCGTTGACTTAAGCTCCGCTGACCTCCTCTCTTCTAGAGAGGAATGAGGTGAGGCTATAAAGAAAGGCTTAAGTCAACGACATTGATATTTGATTTAGAAAATCAATTTTGAAGGGCTAGCACTTCGTTCCATATTTTTTTCAGAACAGGAATACCTTCTTTCAAATTCACTTCCCGAATTGATTGTGTGTTCTCACCCGGGTAGCGTACCTGCTTCAATTTTGCCATCGGAACAGAGGCAAGGTAATCATCCAGAATGTGTTGAATTGCTTTTTCAATGGCCGGGTAATTGTTGAGTTTGGAAACATCGATGGTCATAAAAACCTGTGAGACCGAATGCTCGGCAGGAAGTTGTGAAACCTGAGCAGTAGATAATCCACCTGAAAGAATGGTAGCCAGTATATCCAACAGCAATGACATGCCTGCACCTTTCCAATAACCAATCGGTAATACATTGCGCGACTTCATGATGGCAGCAGCATCATCTGTCAGATTACCTTCTAAATCAAATCCACCGGGCACAGGAAGTTTTTCATTTTTTAATGAGTACAACTCCAGCGATCCATACGAATATTGCGACATGGCCATGTCTAAAACAATGGCATCATTCTGATATGGCACCGCAATAACAAGAGGATTGTTTCCAAGCTTCGAATCAACGCCACCCCATGCTGGCATATTTGCCAGCGTGTTTGTCCAGCCAATAAAGACGAATCCGTTTTGTGCTGCATGCCGGCCATAGTATCCGCCACGCATCCAATGGTTGGTATTTGCTAATGCGACACAACCCAATCCATTTGCTGTTGCAATTTCCATAGAGCGATTGGTGCATTGTAATGCATTGAGTGGCCCGGGTCCCAATTGTCCATCCCACTGCTCCATACATCCTATTGCAGTAAGTTGTTGTGCTTCACTATCAATTTTTATATAACCATCCTTGATGTACTGAACAAAACGAGGGAAACGATTTACCCCATGTGTGTAAACTCCCTCAAGACTATTTGTTGCAAATATATCAGCACAGGTTTTTGCTTCCTCTTCAGAAAATCCATGTTGCTTCAGGATGTTAAAAAATGTGTTGACCATTTCTGGATACAACACTTGAACAAAAGAGGAATTTATCATTTAAGAAAATTAAAAAACTTTCTTGGTAATTCAAGTAGCATTCATCTTCAAGTTAAAGAACAATAGCTTATCATATCTCTGATTCTTAAAGGTCACAAATCCAAAAATGAAAAATATTATTTGTGACATCATGGAGTATCCTCGTTATTTTATTTCTTCAAAAAATCGGTAGCGCCAATTCCTGTTACAGGTAATAAAACTGCAAAAGCAAGAAGAGCCAATCCATTTGGTATGATGAGATAAAAAACCACTAACAAAATAATGTAGTACATCGGAACAAGAAATATTCCGAAGGCGTATTTAAGTGAGCTGATCCATTGTGGATCTTTTATATTCTTTTCGATAAATCTTTTAATTAACAAGTAAGGTAAGATGTGCAATACATATCCAATCCAAATAATCGGATTAATTATCTTCCAGATGATGGAGGATTTTTTTGATAGAAGTATTGCAGGTGCTAATGGATAGGACTTCAGAGTATTTTTATCTGCCTCCAGTTGCCCCATCATATCCTTTTCAAATTTCCGATGCTTGAGCAAGAAATTAAACTTGGCTTTGTAATCATCATCCGCAGGGATAGCCAATGCTAATTTCTTCATGGCATCGTCTGTCACCGTAACGATGGTTTCTAGTTTTTCACGTTCGGAGAATGAATCTTCTAAAATTTCATTTA
>DAIQPD010000007.1:0-42009 GCA_036787535.1 Chryseolinea sp. | reverse complement strand
ACGATGGTTTCTAGTTTTTCACGTTCGGAGAATGAATCTTCTAAAATTTCATTTACACGTATTGGGTCGCCAAAATTAATCAGCACGCGTGAACGAAAGGCATGGTGATCCTCATAATGTATTCCTACAGGTACGATTGTAAGGGGTGTAGTATTTTTTTCTTTGAACTGCATGGTCATGCGAGCGAATCCTTTTTGAAGAGTTCCACCAGCATACGGTTCATTGTGATTACCTTCGGCAAAGATGAGTATGTCTTCATTTTTCGCCAACATATCAATCCACTCCTGAATAATCGCATCGTTATTTCGGAGTGACCCAAAACCATCACGGCTACGAAATACAGGTTTAATTTGAGCCATTGTGAGAAGCCTCGTTGCCAACCCCTCTTTAAAAACACTTGCTCGTGCGATCGACCATGGATTGCGTGAGGTGCTGCAAATTACCAGTACCGCATCCAGAAATGCATTTTGATGATTGGGTATAAAAATGATTGGGCCGCTTGCCGGTATAGACTTTGCATTATTGATTTTCCAGGTCTTAAAATAAAATCGTAAGGCTGTTGTACAGTAAACCTTCATGATTCTGTAGAAAATATTCGGAGTCATTCTGCTTTTAAAAGTTAATGGTTAATGGTTAATGGTTAAAAGTTAATTGTTAAGTAATGAGCAGATTTGTTTTATGAGCTTAATGAGATTAGAGTGGTTGCACAATACCTTTTCGCTGAATAAAGTATGCAAATGTAAAGCCGCTTACCAGATGCCATATTCCCCACCAGGCAGCAACTAATGCCATCGATCCATTGCCTTGAAAGAAAGTAAAAATTAATACAAGCCCAAGTCCTGAATTTTGAATTGCGGTTTCAATGGCAACAGATCGATTTGTAGTTTCTTTGTTTTTAAGAAGCTTGCTAAAGTAATAGGCCATCATTAAGGCCAGTCCATTATGCAAAAGCACCAACCAAAAAACCGAGAAGATGTGATCCTTGAAAACACTGAAATTATTCATGAAGGCCACACCAATAAAACTCATTAGAATGATGATCGATAAAGCCCGAAATATCTTTTCAATTTTCTGAGTGATCTTTGGGTAGTAGTGACCGAACGTCATTCCGCCAATGAGGGGTAATAGCAAGATCATGATCATGTTCAGAAACAGATCAAGGAAATTAATCTCAAAACTTTGTACGCTTTGAGACAAACCCGGAACCAGTGAGGACCAGAAAAAGAAGCTCAATGGTGTAACCAGAAAACAAGACACAGAAGTGATAGCCGTTAATGTAACCGATAGTGCTACGTTACCTTTCGCTAGCATGGAAAAAAAGTTGGAGGCATTGCCACCTGGGCAAGCTGCTACCAAAATCATTCCTAATGCAATCTCATTAGAAGGAGACAACACATAAATAAGAATTACGGTAATAACCGGCAGCAGTATATATTGACTGAATAAGCCAGTGAGTAATGCCTTTCGATCATTTCTAAGTTGACGAAAATGCTCCAGCTTAATGCTGAGCGCAACACCGAACATGATCAATGCCAGACAGATGTTTAACACCGTAAGACTTCCTTCTGAAAAGTTGATGGTTATAGCTTCGGTTTCCAAATGATTATAGATTACCGTCTTAAATATAGAGAAGTTTACAATCGCATTAAAACTCAAGACTCAAGACTAACTACTCAAGACTATTATTACGATTTGCCTCATACCAATGATCCGTCAATAGTTTACTACCGGATGCTGCCTGAACTGCTAACTGATCGCAGCGTTCGTTTTCTATATGACCAGCATGCCCTTTAATCCAGATAAATTTAGGTTTGAGTTTATTGTGGAGCGGAATGTAGCGTTGCCATAAATCGGCATTCGCTTTTTTAGCGAAATTTTTTTTCTGCCAACTCCATATCCAACCCTTCTCAACAGAGTCAACTACATATTTTGAGTCTGAATAAATCGTAACAGAAATACCTTCTTTTTTAATTGCCTCGAGTCCTGCAATTACAGCCAGCAATTCCATTCGATTGTTTGTTGTGAGCCGAAACCCTTCCGCAATTTCTTTCACTGCATCTTTAAATTTCATCACAACACCATATCCTCCTGGACCTGGATTACCTTGTGCTGCACCATCAGTGTATATGCGAATCATGGAATAAAAATCAATTACCTTTTAATCTTTATGATAAATACTGCTGATCAATAACTAAATCGGAAATACGTGGGTTTTGAAAATCTTTACAGCAATGGCTAAGAGAATTACGCCAAACACTCTACGTAAAACAGAAAAACCTGACTTCCCCACTACGCGCTCTAACCATGGCGAAGCGCGCAACACGATGTAAACAAAAATAAGATTGAGTAAAATTCCAATCAGTACGTTCGTATCAGAATATACTGCGCGAAGTGAAAGAATAGTTGTGAGCGTTCCTGCTCCGGCAATCAAGGGAAATGCAAGTGGAACAACAGATCCTGAACCCTTTGCATCCGGATCATCTTTGATTAAGGTAATACCCAGAATCATTTCCATGGCCACAATAAAAATAACGATGGCTCCCGCCACAGCAAATGAAGCTACATCTAGTCCAAAAAGTTGCAAGATCGATTGCCCTAAATAGAAGAAAGCAACCATTAGAACAGCCGAAATAATAGTGGCCTTTTCTGCATGAATCCTGCCTTCTCGCTTTTTAATGAGGATAATAAATGGCACCGAACCAATAATATCGATCACTGAAAATAAGATAAGAGAGACAGAAAATATTTCTTTGAGGTCCATGTTGGAAAATTGATTTACAAAATTAGCAGAAAATTATGGATGAGTGGGATATGTTAACTCTAAACGATTACGCTTTAGCCCATTTAGCGTATCCTTTGAAATAATCAGCCGTTTAAACCGCATGTAATGTATAGATGTAAATGAGAACAGTTCCTTTCAACATTTTTATATAATTTGCAGAGTGAAAATCTTCTTCATTATCGTCTTTCAGTTCTTTTTGGCCGGCCTCATGCTGATCAAGCCTGTAGTGGTATGTAGTTACCTGTATCAAGATTCAAATACCTCTATTGTTCTGGAGTTAACAGAAAATGAAGAAGATAAATCTGAAAAGAAAACGATGGAAGAATGTGACGAAATTTTCCATTCTATAAGTATTGAATGGGTTAGTAGTGCAGAGTTAGTTTTCTCAAAGAAATCACACTGTATTAAAATCGATCAAGATGGGCACATTCGTGAGATTGTTCCTCCTCCCCCCAAAGCATAATATTGCTTCAATAATTAAAAATTTCTTGTTGTATTTTTGATAGAGCTTTCTATCACTGTCGCTTATTATAATTAATCCATTTGTATGAATACCCAACTGTCGAATAGACTTTCATCTACTTTAGTTACTGACCTGCCATCATCTGTTGTTGTTTTTCTGGTGGCATTACCACTCTGTCTTGGAATTGCATTAGCATCCGGGGCACCGCTTTTTTCGGGAATCATTGCCGGAATTGTTGGTGGTGTAGTGGTGGGCGCATTAAGTCAATCGCCATTAAGTGTTAGTGGCCCTGCAGCGGGACTTACCTCCATTGTTGTTGCATCCATTCAGGACCTTGGTTCCTTTTCTGTTTTTCTAAGTTGTGTTGTGTTAGCAGGTGTGTTGCAAGTAGCATTCGGGTTTTTAAAAGCAGGCGTTATTGGACATTTCGTTCCGGTCGCTGTTATTAAAGGAATGCTTGCAGCGATTGGTCTTATTCTTATTCTGAAGCAATTACCTCATGCGGTAGGCTATGATGTGGACTTTGAAGGCGATGAAAGTTTTATGCACAACGGTAAAAATACGTTTGGAGACATCATTGAAGCCTTTAGTTTTTTTACACCGGGAGCGGTGATCATCGCGCTGATTTCAATTGTTATATTGCTCTTGTGGGATAAGCCTATTCTGAAGCAATACAGATTCTTTCAACTTTTTCCAGGAGCATTGTTTGTTGTATTGGCTGGAATTGGTTTGAATTTTTTGTTTAAAAACAATTTCCCGAATTTAGAAGTGCAATCTTCTCACTTGGTAAATTTCTCCAGCAATTCAGAGACGACACGGTTCATTGATTTTTTTTCCTTACCTGATTTTTCGCAATTAGCAAATAGCAAAGTTTTTATTGTTGCCATTACCTTAGCGCTTGTTGCAAGTCTTGAGACCCTACTGAATATTGAAGCTGCTGATAAGTTAGATCCCTTTAAGCGGATTACCTCTCTTGATCATGAACTGAAATCTCAAGGTGTTGGTAATATTGTATCAGGGCTCATTGGTGGACTACCTGTTACTTCTGTTATTGTTCGAACATCAGCTAACGTTGCGTCTGGCGCAAAATCTAAGGCATCAGCAATTTCGCACGGTTTTTTGCTACTAATAGCGGTGGCTCTCATTCCTTCATTTTTACAGCTAATACCACTTGCAAGTTTAGCTGGCATTCTGTTAGTGCTGGGATATAAACTTACCTCGGTCGGACTTTTCAAAGAAATGTTCAAAAAAGGGTACGGACAGTTTGTGCCGTTTATTGTTACGATCGTTGCTATTTTATTCTCTGATTTGTTGATTGGTGTTTTTATTGGAATCCTGGTAGGTATTTTCTTTGTATTGAAAACCAATTTCAAATCCGCTATTATGCTGGTAAATGATGGTGATAATTTTTTGCTAAAGTTTACAAAAGATGTCTCCTTTCTAAACAAAGCATCTCTTCGGAAATCCTTTGAAAGCATTCCGAACAATGCAAGCTTGATAATTGACGGATCAAACGCGCAGTTTATTGATCAGGATATTATTGCAACAGTAGAAGATTTTAAACTAAGTGCGCCAACTAAAAATATTGATGTGCAGATAAAAAAATCGAATCGTGCGCAAAATTTCTATTTTAAGAATGAGTAAAAAATTCAACTAAATTAGGAATGTACCGCAACCCATGTCAATCCATTACTATTTAATTAAATAATCACTAGCTAGTTATAATCAATGAAACCATACGAAAAGTTACTTTTAGAAAATAAGGCATGGGCTAAAGAACAGGTAGATGCAGATCCGAAATTTTTTAGCAGACTGTCATCTTTACAGACTCCCGAATTTTTGTGGATTGGATGTTCCGATAGTCGCGTACCAGCAAATGAAATCACAAACACAGCACCAGGAGAAATTTTTGTACACCGTAACATTGCGAACCTCGTAGTGCATACCGACCTCAACTTGCTAAGCGTACTACAATATGCAGTGGATGTACTAAAGGTTCAGCATGTAATTGTTTGTGGGCATTATGGATGCGGAGGAATTAAAGCAGCCATGTCGCAATCTGATTTAGGTTTGATAAATAAATGGTTGCGAAATATTAAGGATACCTACTTCTACCATAAAGAAGAATTGAATGCAATTCAGGATATGGAAAAGCGTACGGACAGATTAACCGAACTGAGTGTGATGGAGCAGGTAATGCACCTTGCACAAACTTCAATTATACAACGCGCATGGAAAAAAGATAATAGACCAACACTGCACGGTTGGGTTTACAGACTTGAAGATGGAATTTTACATGATATTGTAAAAATGACACCCAATACAGTATTGGATCCAATCTACCAATATAATCCTTAGCGATTTCGTAACAAGTATATAAGGAAAGTGCCTGACAAACTCAGGCACTTTGTGTTTCTATTCTATTTGAATAGAATAACATGGCTAAGAAAGTCATATCCAATTTCACAATTAGACTTTACGCCCGGCACATGAAATACCGGATCGCATAATTAGCGAAACGCTTTTAAGAATTTTTTTAGTTTGTTAATTTCTTTTGCTTTTAATGCAGGAAAGTTAGCAATTCGAAATGTTGAATTTTTCCATTCACCATAACCCTCACCCAGTAGCAACCCATTCTGTTTTGCCTTTTCCTTTATTTTCTGAACATGTTCGTTGCTTGCCTTTACTGGAATAACTGTAAAGGAGCGAACGACTTTTGTATCTACCAGGTGGGACAAACCTTTTTGTTTAGAGAGAAAGGTAATCCAATCCTTGTAACGCGATACAGTTTTTTGGTCGATCTCTTTAATGGTTTTGCTGTTTTCTAAAACCCGCATCAATAAATAAATACCCAGAACATTAGGTGTGAAAGGAGTTTGATACCTGGTCATCATCTCTGCCATAAAGCCGAGACTATTATAATGGCTCTTCTCACCAATAGAAGCTGCCCGGGAAAGAGCATGTGGCGAACAGATCATTAATCCAAGGCCAGCTGGCAATCCAAAACATTTTTGTACTGATCCAAACCAAATATCAGCGGCTTTAAAATCCAGTTTGATACCGCCCATTGAAGATGTGGCATCCACTGCAACCAGATGGTATGGATTATTTTTTTTGATTTTTCTAATAATGGAATTGGTCACTTGAGTTCCATTAGACGTTTCATTTTGGGTTATACAGATTACATGTGGTGCGTTCTCAAAAATAACTTTTGAAGGATTGAGTACATCGTTTACCTGAAATGAAATACCTTCAGCATTTGGCCGTAATCGTTTAGTATACTCAAACCATTTTTGTCCGAATGCTCCGTTGTATAAGTGATAGCTCTTGTCTGTGATAAGTGATTGCGCAATAATCTCCCAACATTCGGTTGCCGATGATGTGTAGAATATTGTGTAGTCTTTTGGAATGTTTAATTTCTTCTTTAACAGTCCAATGGTCTTCTCAGACATTTTTACAAATGTATCGCTCCGGTGGTTGATGCTCATGATGCCGAGCTTGTGTGCATCTTTTACATACTTCGGAATTTCACCGTGAACGCGGGAAGGACCGGGATAAAAGGAGATCATTGGATTTGTGATTTACGATGAGTGATTTGTGATTTACGCTCGAATCAATTTTGCAGCTATGCCATAACAGAAATCATGTTAAGCGCAACTTCTCCAAGTTTTTCATTTCCTGTTATAACGACTTTATCGCGGATGTGTTCTGGTCTGATGCTTTTAGAAAATAATTTCCAGGCAGTATCCGGATCAATTTCTATTTCAGAGGTAATCGTTTTGTTAGATTCCTTTAATAAATTCCATTTCTTACTTTTCCGAATCAAAAACCATGATCCACCCATTTCACTTGTAACGGTTACTTTAATAATCGTTCCTTCGTCTGCTTCAACATCCCGATAGGTAAAAGGTAAGGCCATCATAAATATATCAATGAAAGGAAAGAAAAATTCCTTTGTTATAATTCCAGGCTTACCCACAGCATCTCTGATTTGTTGCTGATGTAAAAACTTCTCAGTGTATTCCCTCGCAATGTGCATCCAGTTTTTGCTTTCACTTTCACCAGCCCACGCCACGGAAAATGCTGCTGTATCAAATGGATTTAATGAAGCATAATAGTCGCAGTATAATTTACCTGTGGTTTCATGCAAAAGAATCAACATTGCCGGGCTGACTCTTTTCATAGACTTTACCCAATCGGCATTCAGTGCATTCAGGTAATCAAGCAAATCCTGATAGGACTGAATGTTGGGTTTCTCCCCGCTGTATCCATCGCGCAACATGGATAGGATACGAATGTTACCATCCAATAAGTGAGCCACTACATCTTTTACCTTCCAAAGTTTAGCAACAGTTTGTTTTTGCCACTCATCAGGAGTTAATGACTTTAGCAAGCCAATTAATTTCTTGTCAATTTCAGGAAGAAGATGAACAACATCAATAGGTATTGTATCAAATGATTTCATGAAAGGTTGTAACTGATATTACTTTTTGATCAGATAATCTATTGCCATCGCATATCCTTCCATTCCAAAACCGGTAATCATACCAATGCACTTCGAGGTAATTAGACTTTTATGTCTGAACTCTTCGCGCGCGTAAACATTTGATATATGCACTTCGGCTACCGGAGTTTTAATCGCACCGATCGCATCGTGAATAGCAACGGATGTGTGTGTATAAGCTCCGGCATTTATAACGATCCCGTCAAAACTGAATCCTACTTCATGAAGTTTGTTTATTATCTCACCCTCAACGTTCGATTGATAATAATGTAGTTCCACATTTGAAAATCGACTCTTTAATATAGAGAGGAAATCTTCAAAGCTTTGGTTTCCGTAAACGGAAGGTTCACGCTTTCCAAGCAAGTTTAGATTTGGGCCGTTAATGATTTGTATTTTCATTTTATAATAAATGATGATCTTCGAATCGTTTTAATAAAACTACTTGACCTCTAGTTTCATAAAAATATAAGTGGTGGCATCTTTAATTGATTTCTCAATTTTGGTATTTGCATCCAATTTTTGTTTTGCCGTTCCTCTCCACAAAAGTTTTCCTGTTTTGCGATCGAACATGCTATAGCTTATGGTACCTTCATCAATAAGCTCTGAACTTATTCCATTCTCATAAATAGGAACATTAGAACCCGCGTAGTAGCCCGGTCCAACATATCCATAACTGAAACCACCATAACCATAGCCGTAACCAATAGTTGATGTTACTTGTGTTTGGGTTTGTCTATATTCGATTTTATCATCGATTGCGGTATCAAAACTGAAAACCGCATCTGGGTTTTGATTGTCAAGGGTGAATCCTTTCTTCTTTAACAGACCATTTGCCGTTTCCTGAATAAGTCCGGCATACATCTTATCATCCCTTCGGGCGTTTAAGGTTGTGTCGCCAGGCGTCACCCAGGCATACGTTTTATAGGTAGCGAGATTATTAGGAACTGCTGTATAGGCCGATGTTGTAATCGCATGGGAGCAAGAGGCGAGCAAACCAATCGTTAACACTAAAATTAAAAATGTGGCGGGTACAATACGATTCATAGTTTTACATTCACGTTTAAGTAAATGTAGGTAAATTCACTGGTCAACACAGAAAACTATTTTGGAAAAATACTGGGCAATTCACATAAAACAGTTTGCAAATTATTTGAAGTTGGAGAGATCACTTTCTAATAACTCCATTGAAGCATATTTGCATGATGTCGCATTGCTTCAGCAATTTTTAGAAATCAATAAACTAGAGGTAAGTCCAACAAAGATCAACGCCAGCCACCTCAATGATTTCCTTCAATATGTTAATGAGTTGGGCATGAGTGCCCACAGTCAGGCGCGGATCCTTTCTGGTATAAAGGCGTTCTATAAATATTTATTGATTGAAGAATTAATCACCATAGACCCAACGGCTTTAATTGAAGGTCCGAAGTTGGGGAGAAAACTTCCTGACACATTAAGTTTTATTGAAATCGAAAAAATTTTTGATGCCATTGATCTTTCCTCTGCTGAGGGTGGACGCAACCGGGCGATGCTGGAAGTCTTGTATAGTTCAGGACTTCGGGTGAGTGAACTGGTTGAATTGAAATTAAACAACGTTCATTTTGACGTTGGCTTTCTTCAGGTAATCGGAAAAGGAAATAAAGAGCGGCTCGTGCCGATTGGACGTGAGGCTTTAAAGTATTTTAAAATTTATAGTGATGAAATTCGTGGCAAGCCACCACACAAACCTGTGCAAAAAGGATTTGAAGCGTATGCTTTCCTGAATCGGGGCGGAAAGAAGTTAACACGTGTTATGATTTTTACCATCATTAAAAACCTTGCTATAAAGGTGGGTATCAATAAATCCATTAGTCCACATACCTTTCGGCATTCGTTTGCTACTCACTTAATTGAAGGTGGTGCCGACTTGCGTGCTGTACAGGAAATGCTAGGTCATGAATCCATCACCACAACTGAAATTTATACACACCTGGATCGAGATTATTTGCGGCAAGTGATCCAGGAATTTCATCCAAGAAGTTGATCAGAACATCAGAGTCAAACTAAGTGTTCCGCTTTTTTGTACGGGATTGTTGAATGAATTTTCAACATCGGTATCTGATTTAGAATACGGGGTCCAAAGGTTTCTTCCTGATATTGAAATCTGCGCTTCGCGAATAAGAACTTTGTCTAAGATGCTCGAAGCAAGACGATACCCAAGCGACAAGTCTCTAAGCCTTGCCATCGTTCCGTCCTGACTTGAATAGGTTGGGAAAGTCGTACTATAATCTAAACTGTAAAATGTTCCACCCTGTCTGAAATCAAATAGAAAACTGGTAAAGAAATTTTTAAAGGTAATCTGATTCAGAATACTACTTGTCCAATCAGGATACGGGCTTCCTAAAGATAATCCTGGTGTTGGTGTTAGATTTCCAAACGGCTGAGTATAATATATAACAGTAACGCCTCCAGTAGTTATCGGTATTCCCGTGTTTGCCGCATCAGGATTTGTGGCAATTTTTGTCTCACTTTTATAAGTTGACCATGTCAGCTTAGTGTCCATAGTAAAATTCGATTTCTTAAATAATGTAGCACCCAATACTATTTCCCAACCTTTTGTATTCATCGTTAGGGAATTTGAGGTCACATAAATAAATCCGTTCGAACTGGAAGGTACAGGTAATCTGGTTGCCATCTCATCATGATGATTGGTGAAGTATGAAGCATTTAAAGTAATTCTGTTTTGAACAAAGCTTAAATCACTTCCGATCTCAACCATCTGTTTTGTGCTGGCATGTAAATCTGGGTTAGGATAGGAATTTAAAGTTAAAGTAGAATTAAAGTTCCCATTTGGATATCCCTGATAAATGCCCACACTACTTTTCCCTATGCTTGATCTTACCTTTCCAAAAGAGAACCATGAATTGTTCCACGAAAATGCTTCACTGAATATAAAAGAAGAGTTTAAGGAATAGGTAGGAGTGCTATTATTGTCAGATGCAAATACACTGAAATAATCCTGGCGATAGTTAAAATCCAAAAACAAATAATCTTTAAACTGTGCACCAACTCCACCTAAAAGAGAGTTGGTTTTATATTCCGAATACGATTCACCGTATGATGAAGAAGATTTGAATTGCTGTTCAGTCTTTACTTTCTCATATTGAAATCCAGCAAAGGCTGTTAAGGACAGATCAGTTATTATCGATTTATTCACCGAAGCAAAAAGGTTTGCAAACTGTCGCTTTTGTTTCTGATCTGTACTGGATGCTGTTTGAAGAACACTCTCAATATTATTTTCAATTTGTCCGAGCGAACTCTGAGAAGTGAAGCTGAGCCATTTTAGTGGTTGATATTTTAACTGAAGATTTCCCTGAAGATTTTTGCGAATCATTTCTGTGCCCGACAAAAAGGAAACGCTGTTAAAGGTAATATTCTGAGAAGAACGATTTTTTGTATAAAGGTCGTCCAAAATAAGTCGCGCAGTAAAATGAGGTGCAATACTAAATCCGGTGTTGATTCTCAGATTATGATAATTTGTTTGGTTGTCTGAAGGAGCGCTTCCATCAGGTAAGTACGAATAGGAATAGGATACTCTGGTATCAACTACACCAAAATCTTGTTTGTAAGCAATGGCGTTGGTAAGCACAACCTGATTTGAAGTTTGATTCTCTCCGGCAAAAGAGGATAATTCTGATGATGTCAAACTGGAAGAAGAATTAAGCTCGAACGTTGGTCGTTTAAATCCTTTACCTGTTTTGCCTTGCAGAAAAAATGCACCATTATTCCCGGCTCCCCCATACAACGCCATCCCATTACCGCTACTAATAGCATATACATTTTCATACTCAAAGGAATTCAGATTATAGTAATTACTGAAACCTGAATTATAAGGAAGTCCGTCAATTACCATTAGGGATCCGCCCGACCGGAGACCCGTGGTTGAAGGTGAAGTATTCGCTCCAATTGAAAAATTGGGAATGTGGCCCCGTAAAGTATTCATTACATTAAAACCTGCATTCGTCTGTAACGCAATTTTATCATTGGGAACAACAGCGTAATTACCTATCCCTTTTGCTGATGTTTTGCTTAGATAGGGAGTAATGTAAAGCGTATCACTTTGTATAACCGTATCCTGTAAAAGGATTTGAGTTTCAATAGGTAAGTTCAGAGCCAGCGCCTTATGGGCAGTGATAACCAGGAGGATGACAACAATACGTAAACGTTTCATAACGCAGTGACTGATTTTAATCGTACCTTAAGTACGAATAGCCTAGCAATTTACATTAAGGTAATTGAGATTTCAATAGGTATTTAAATCATCAGCGCTCCTTTTATTTTCCTACATTTGTTTATGCTTAAAAAGATGCTTTTTATCGTGCTAAGTTGCTCAGTTGCCATTCAGGCATTTGCCCAGTCTGTTGAGATTAAATCAGCTCCAGGGGTTGACTTAACGACCTATACTACCTTTACTGTTGTGAAGGGCGAGTTTATGACACCCTCGGATGAACAAAAGATAGATGAGGAGAAACTTTTTGAAGGAATAAAGAAGAAAGTGATAGAAGAAATGGAGTTACGCGGTTATGCATATGTTCCTGACTCTACCGCCCAGTTGGCAGTAAGTTATGTAGCGGGAGCTTTCAATAAAACACAATCTGAATATATTGGACCAATGGGTGGTATGCCTGCTTCGAATGCAGCCGATTTAAATCAATCACGATCGCTATCACATAATGCCCGCATGGGGTTTTTAATACTGGATGTTGAAGACATTAAGTCTAAAAAAGAATTGTGGTCAGCTGAAAGTCAAATCGATCTATCAACAATAGATTCAGTCCGTGCATTGGAAGGTATTGTAATGAAATCGCTTAAAAAATTTCCCAACAAGTTGAAAAAGAAAAAGAAGTAGCTGGTTTTTTCAGAACTTCTATCTTTGCGTTATGTATAAAAATGTAATTCGTCCGATGCTCTTTTTAATCGGACCAGAAAAAGTACACCATCTTGTATTTCGGATTCTTCAAATGAAGGGCAAAGTCCCTGGTTTTCAATCTCTCGTAAAAGCAATCTTTCAATATCAGAATCCAAAACTTGAAAGAGAACTCTTTGGAATTCGTTTTAAAAACCCTGTAGGACTTGCTGCCGGGTTTGACAAAGATGCCAAACTGATTGATGAGCTTTCTTGCTTTGGCTTTGGTTTTATTGAAATCGGAACACTAACGCCAAAGGCACAGCCGGGAAATGAGCAGCCGCGCTTATTCCGATTACCGGCTGATCAGGCACTGATCAATCGAATGGGTTTTAACAATGGAGGTGCAATTGATGCTGTGGAGCGATTGAAAAAACGGAAGTCGGATGTAATTGTGGGAGGGAATATTGGTAAGAATAAAACTACACCAAACGAAAATGCCTTTGATGATTATGCTCAATGTTTCGAAGCACTGTATAACCATGTAGATTATTTTGTTGTCAATGTAAGTTCACCGAACACACCAGGCTTACGGGAATTGCAAGAGAAAGAACCATTAAAGAAGTTAATGCAGCATGTAATCGAACTCAGCAAGTCCAAAAGAGTTTACAAACCTGTGCTGCTAAAAATTGCGCCTGATCTTAATCAAACACAACTAGATGATATTGTCGAGATATTAATTCAAACCTCAACCGATGGTGTTATCGCTACGAACACAACCATATCCAGAGCGGACTTACAAACACCAAAATCTGAAATCGAAAAGATAGGTAATGGTGGATTGAGTGGTAAGCCTCTAACAAAAAGATCGAATGAGGTAATTAAATATTTGCGTTCTAAACTCGGAAAGAATTTTCCCATCATTGGTGTTGGTGGAATTATGACTCCTCAAGATGCCATCGAAAAATTAGAAGCGGGTGCTGATCTGATTCAGTTATACACAGGCTTTATTTATGAAGGACCTGGAGTAGTGAAACGAATATTGAAATCAATTATAAAGTTTAAAGAAAATTGAGGAACGGTTGATCAAAGTGCATTAAGACTCAATGCCTTCTCTACCATATTTTTCGAGCCAACATAAAATGGTGTTCGCTGATGTAACTCTTGTGGTTCGATATCTAAAATTCTTCCATTACCAAACGATGCAATACCTCCGGCTTGCTCAGCAATAAAAGCCAACGCATTACACTCATACATCAGCCGGAGTTTTCCGTTTTCATTTTTTGAAGTAGCCGGGTAAATGTAGATTCCTCCCTTCAACATGTTACGATGAAAGTCAGCAACCAACGATCCAACATATCGCGCGGAGTAATTTTTGTCTTTACAGAACTGCATGTATTGTTTCAGCGGCTCGCTAAAAGAATTATAAGAGCCTTCATTGATGGAATAAATTTTTCCGTCTTCCGGAATTTTCATGTCAGGATGTGATAGAAAATATTCACCTAGTGTAGCTTCATACGTAAAACCGTTTACACCATGCCCGGTGGTGTACACCAACATGGTTGACGAACCATACAATACATATCCGGCAGCTACCTGTTCTGAACCTTTTTGAAGAATGTCTTTTTCCTGAATAGGTGTTCCGGCTTTACTCTTTCTTCTGTAAATTGAAAAGATGGTGCCAATCGAAACGTTTACATCTATGTTGGATGATCCGTCAAGCGGATCGATGGCAATGACATAACTACCTTCATTATTTAAGTCCACATAACTTTCAGCTTCTTCAGAGACTAATGCGCAAACCTCGCCCCCTTTTGCAAGTGCACGCGTGAAACGAATGTTTGCCAATACGTCCAACTTCTGTTGATCTTCGCCTCCAGAATTTTGAGATCCTACCGCGCCCATAATATCAATCAACCCGGCTTTATTTACTTCGCGGTTCACGACTTTAGAAGCAAGGGCAATATCGCGAAGGAGTTGCGAAAGTTCGCCACTGGCAAACTGAAACTGATCCTGATTGTTCTTTATAAACCGATCGAGCGCAACGCCAATCGATTGTGCAATTCGGGATGATTCAATACTTGTTGCGTTAGCTTTATTGATTGATCTTTGCATGCTTTTAATTTAAGGTAAAGTTATATTGCAAGAGATTGATTTCAATAAAAATGAAGGTTTTTAAATTCGGTGGTGCTTCTCTTAAAAGCCCGGAAGGTATTCGAAATGTAGCTTCCATTATCCAATCCCATGCAAACCATAATCTTTTGGTGGTGGTGTCGGCCATGGGTAAAACTACTGACATGTTGGAGAACTTAGTGTCGTTGGTAAAGATGAAAAGAAATTTTCATGCTGAGCTGACTTTGCTAAAAACGTATCATGAAGAAATGATTAACGAGTTGTTTGGTGATCCCTCTTTTGTGCAGATGGAGATCGAGAACATCTTCACGGAATTGGAGCAAGAATTAAATCTGGAGGCTGACTTCGATCAAGTTTACGATCAGGTAGTTTCAAAAGGAGAATTGATGTCTTCTCTTATAGTACATCATTACCTTCTTTCTCAAAACGCAACAAGCTATTTGCTTGATGCCCGAAATTGTATTCATACTGATTCTTGCTTTCGTGAAGCAAAAGTAGATTGGGCTATTACCACATCGAATATTCAAACGCTTTATTCAAAACTGAATCAAAGTATTATTATCACGCAAGGTTTCATCGGCAGCACAACAGATGGTTTAACTACAACACTGGGTCGGGAAGGTTCTGATTTTACTGCAGCAATTTTTGGTTCTTCGCTCCTGGCTGAATCGGTTACGATATGGAAAGATGTGCCAGGAGTAATGAGTGCTGATCCTAAACGTCTGTCGTCTGCCACTGTGTTTGATGAATTACCTTTCAAGGAAGCTGCTGAGATGACGTATTACGGTGCCAATGTAATCCATCCGAAAACGATAAAACCGTTGGCGAATAAAGGTATTAAGTTGTTGGTGAAAAATTTTGTTGATCCAGCATTACCCGGAACCACCATCCACGAATGTGTAGTGGAAAATTTACCACCCCTTATTGTTTATAAAACCAATCAATGCCTTATTTCCTGCAAGGTTACGGATTATACATTCATTTCAGAGAAGCAGTTGAGCACCATCTTTCAAATCACTTCCGATCTTGATATCCGTATCAATGTAATGCAAAACTCTGCTATATCATTTTCTTTCTGTATTGATTTTCGCGAAAGCAAAGTGGCGAAGTTGATAGAGAAATTGCAACAGAATTTTGAAGTGTACTACAACACCGGACTTACTTTAATTACAGTTAAGAATTATGATGCTGCAACATTTGAAAGCTATCGTAAGATGAAAGGTGTGTTACTGGAACAATCATCACGATCTACGCTTCAGGTACTTGTAAAGGGTAATGATTAGTTGATCGTTTAGTCGTAGAATCTGACCAATCACCATGTATTACCTTATTTCTTCGCCTGGCTTCGTCTTCCATCGCTCATGCATCCACACCCATTGTTCCGGATGTTTCAGAATCTGCTCTTCAATAAAATTAGAATATTGTTGTGTGTTTCCAATCAAGTCCTCTTCTTCATTACCTGTGACGATCGTTTCAATTTCAGGTAAGTAATGCATGTGTTGAAAACCATCTTCACCTAAATAGACGTAGGTAGGCACAACCCTGGCACCCGTCTTCATTGCAAAGATTGCTGCACCCACTGGCGTTGAGGCTGGTCTTCCTAAAAAATTAACAAACCGACTTTTAACTTTTGTATCCTGATCGATTAAAATGGCTAAAGATCCTCCAGCTTTCAATGCCTTTATAAGTTTAAAGGTTTCCTTTCCTCTTTCTACAGCAACGGCACCAAGTGCATTGCGTTGTTGCCAAAGTAAATCGTTCAGGCGTTCATCCTTTAATGGTGTTCCAATAATAAAAGGACGCATACCATGAAGCGCCATATTTGTTACTTGCAAATCGAACGGACCTAAATGGCAGGTTAAGATAATAACTCCTTTTCCTTTTGCGTGTGCGGCTCTATAATTCTCAAAACCATGTGTTACCATAATTTTATTGAGCTCACTTGTCGTTTTTACTTTTGTGGCGCGTAAAATTTCACCGGCATTTTTTCCAAGCATAACAAAAACATTTTTTGCCAGCGATGTTATCTCATCTGGTGATTTTTCTGAATACACCATTGCTAAATGGCGTAAAGTAAGTTGCCGTGTTTGCGGAATGAGATAAAAGGTAAGCCTGCCTAATTTTCCGCAGCACCATAACCAGCTTTTTCGTGACATACAATGCGAAATGAAAATCAGTGATCTCACCAAAACATAAATTGCTTTGTACTGAATGCTCCGCCTTAATTCTTTTGCTGTTGCCACAGGACGAAAGTACAGTATTCCTTTATTTCAAATGCATTTCTAAAAACTCTTTTTTATTGGCCTCATCCTTTCCCTCCTCCGGTTGAGAAGGACAAAAGGAAGTCTTTAGAAACACCTTTCATTGTGAATTCATGTTTGTGGTTTCGATAAAAGTTCATCCGTTGATTGTTGAACAAGAATTGGATTGTTTACTTTAGCAGAGATCAATTGGGGTAGTAATTAATCTTTGTGACGAAAAAACAAACTCAGTTTAAATGAAAACGCTCTACATTATCCGCCATGCAAAATCCAGTTGGGATGATCCTGATCAATCGGATTTTGACAGGCCTTTGAATGAACGTGGTAAACGAAATGCTCCACGAATGGGAAAGCGATTAAAAGAGAAGGGCATCCACCCGGATCAAATCGTAACGAGTCCTGCAAAGCGCGCATGGTCAACCGGGAAGCGGATTGCCGAAATTCTAAAATATCCGAAAGAAAATATAAAGACCATCAAAGCATTGTATCATGCCGATGAAGAAACCATTTTGGATACGGTACAAAAATTGAACGATCACTGCCATGTTGTAATGTTAGTAGGTCACAATCCGGGGTTAACCGATTTTGTAAACACCTTAAAGGAAGATGAGTGGAGTCTTGACAACTTGCCAACCTGTGGTGTTGTTGGTTTTTCTTTTAATGAAGACTCCTGGAAAAAAATAAAGTGGGGAACAGGTAAATTGTTATTTTTCGATTACCCAAAAAATAAAGAAGATTAGTTAAACCATTCTTTCGGAATATCAACCAATCGTTTTTTCAGGATACCAAACTCCTTAAACCGATATCCTATAAGAATTTTAAAAGTTGATGTGGTACTGCTAAACTGAATGGTTTCAAATTTGGCCGTCCGACTCTGATTGACAAACCCCAGTCCTCCAAAAAAATGATCACCATTATAACCAAGTCCGATCCGGGCGGCAACATAGGCATTAAACTTAATATCATTTTTAGTAGTTCCATCTTCTGCCTGGTAGAACAACCAATTGTGTGATGGTCCAATGGCCAACGTTCCGTTAAGAAAGAATCCTTTATAGATTAAACTATAGGTATAACCTGGGGCAATGCCAAACGTAGTCGCTTTTATCGTTTTTATATTCGCGTTACTTCCAAATTTAGAAGCATACTCATCTGCAATGATGGCGGAATCACCCGTTACCTTAAATCCACTAATTGAGCTAAACAAAATAAACGATCCATTGCTCCGAAGCTGTCGTTCTGCATAAGTATAGGCAGAACGAAAGGAAAATTTTTTATGGTTGAAAATATAACTTCCATTCAAACCGATGTTTCTGGTCTGAATATCCGCTCGTTGAGGATACGGCTCATTCGGCAACACTTTTACATTGGGATCAACAATGTAAAAACCCTGATACTTTTGGAAGTATGCATCCACTCCAAATTTTTTTCCAAGTGCGTTGATTTGCAAATCACGAGCTTTTGATTCGCCATAAATAGCTTTCCTCTTTTCATTTAGGGGCACAGCAAAGGTGAGTTCTAAACCAACATCAAACAGATACATGCCTACACCCAAAGAGTAGGGCTTGTTCGATTTATAGGTTAATTTATTTTTTCCATCCGCAAGACTTTTTAATTCAAAGTCCTGACTGCGCTGTTTCAGTACCGGCCAGATAAAAAAATGATCCGGATAAGATTTTACATAGTGTTCTCTTAACGAATCATATTTTGATGGTGGTGCTAATGTCGTTTCAACATCAACGTCATCTTGCGCAAAGACGAATACTGTAATGGCCGATAGAAAAACAGCAAGGAGAAATTTCATTACAAGATGTATTCACTTAAATCTTTGTTCTTCACGATACCGCTTAATGTTTTTTTAACCATATCAGCATTAATTGCTATTTGTGCATTGGCGCCAATTTTATCCGGCACGTCAAATAAAAATTCATTCAGCAGTCTGCTCATTACGGTTTGTAATCTTCGTGCGCCTATGTTTTCTACTTCAGCATTAATTTCAAAGGCAGTGTTTGCAATTTCATCAATAGCATCATCCGTAAACGTTAAGCTTACCTCTTCCGCTGCGAACAGTGCTTTGTATTGTTTGGTTAACGCATTCTTCGGTTCTTTTAATATGCGAACAAAATCCTCTTTCGTAAGATTATTCAACTCTACACGAATGGGGAACCGTCCTTGTAATTCAGGAATCAGATCAGAGGGTTTTGAAACATGGAATGCACCCGCTGCAACAAACAAAACATGATCTGTATTAATAACGCCATGTTTTGTATTGACCGTGCTTCCTTCAATAATGGGAAGTAAATCGCGCTGTACACCTTCACGACTTACATCAGGCCCACCTCCACCTTTCTGACTTCCCGAAGCAATCTTATCAATCTCATCAATAAAAATAATACCCGCTTCTTCAGCTCGTCTGATGGCCTCTTCCTTTACCTCATCCATGTCGATCAGCTTTGCGGCTTCTTCTTCGAGTAAAATAACACGTGCTTCTGAAACCGTTACTTTTCGCTTCTTACTTTTCTTGGGCATCATACCGCCAATCATTTCTTGCAGATTCATCATTGATGCTTCATCGATCATACCCGCACCTATCATTCCTACATTAGAACCTGCATTACCTTTTATATTGATCTCAATCTTTCGATCTTCCATTTCACCCTTTCTTATTTTTTCACGAAAGTGATTGCGTGTGCGTTCATTCAATTCTACATCATTATCGGGCATTTCTGCATTCGGTTCACTCTGTGATGAGAATCCGGTTGATCGGCTTTGTTCGCGCATGGGTGGAATCAATGCATCGAGGATAATATCTTCAACAGCTTGCGCTGCCTTTTCTTTTACCTCTTCTTTCTTCTTCGCCTTCACCATATTTACGGATTGCTCCACCAGGTCACGAACCATACTCTCTACATCCCGGCCTACATATCCCACTTCTGTGAACTTGGACGCTTCTACTTTTACGAAAGGAGCATCTGCAATTTTTGCAAGTCTTCGGGCAATTTCAGTTTTGCCTACCCCGGTTGCTCCGATCATAAGAATATTATTCGGTACGATTTCGCGCTGTATATCCGAAGTAACATTCATTCTGCGCCAGCGATTCCGAAGAGCAATGGCCACATTTCGTTTGGCATCGTTCTGACCAATAATGTATTTGTCAAGTTCTGCCACAATTTGCTGTGGCGTGAGAAAGCTGGAATCGATCATGTTATATTATTAAACGCGTAAAATTAAGAGGGTTGCTCTCGTAAACAAAGAGAAGTAGAAGTTAAGCTTAGTTGATCATATTCAATTTACGATCCTGCACAATTTGTCCATTACCTTAGCAGTTCTTGCGCCAGAAAATCCTGTACTAACACAATTACCTTTCCCTAAAAATTCATCTACAACCGTTTGAATTAAGGGTTGTTGGATATGTTTTGGAATATCAAAGCGTAGAATTTCTTTTTCCTTCCCGGATAATTCAACAGTAACCGAATGATCACCGAAACAGGAATACGAAATCTGTCCTTTGCTACCCACAATGGTTGTTATTTCTTTATCGGAAATTTCGGAAGTAGTGAAACACCAATTACCTATTCCCATGATTCCGTTTTCAAATTGAAATGACCCGACAACAATATCCTCTGCTTCATAAGCATGTGCCTGATTGCTGGCAAATCCTTGTGCGTCTTTTATCGGACCAAAAAGAAAATCGAGTATATCCAGTTGATGAGATGCCAGGTCAAAGAAATAACCTCCTCCTGCTACTCCGGGAACGATGCGCCAATTCTCACTTCTGGTATTTGCACCTACAAAATCTGAATTCAGCATTTTATTTAATGTAACGCTTACATACCGGACATCGCCTATTATTTTATCGCGAAGCAAAGACTGAACTTTTAAAAAGTTAGGCAGACTTCTTCGATAGTAAGCAACATACAATGGAACATTTTCCTCCTTACACACTTTGATCATCGATGCACATTCATCAAATGTTCTTGCCATTGGTTTCTCAACATACACCGGTTTGCCCGCCTTCGCGGCTTTGTGCGTATACAATTCGTGTGAGTCAGGAGGTGTGGCAATGTAAATGGCGTTTACTTCTGTGTCGTTGATCAACTTATCTGCATCATCATAATACTTTGGAACATTATGTCTTCTGGCATAGTCGGCAGCCTTCTCTCCATTCCTCCGCATCACGGCAACAAGTTTCGATCCTTCAATCAAATTCATAGCGGGCGCACTCTTTACTTCGCATACATCTCCCACGCCAATGATTCCCCACCGCACTTCAGATAATTCTTTAAAAGACCCCATGATACTTTATTTGATGAATGACCATTTCGCTAAACAATTCTTTCCGTGCTCTGTCTTTCCGTGGTCTGTGTCTTCGCAGACCACAATTGCATTTCGGTCTGTGAAGATACAGACTGAGGTACAGCACTTTAAAAATTGAAGTTGGATAATTTAAAGGGTTTACCAAAATACTCGCATACATTATCTTGGTACACTCGGGATATAGAGTGTAAAATAGAATTGCGATACTTACTTCTTTCTAAGAAATCGATTCACATCAGTGGCCAGTGTGAAATTATATGCTGCATTACCTATAACATACGCGCTTCGGCTAAACACAAACTCAACGGCTTTGATTCGTGCTGAAAATCCAAAGGACAAGCCAGCTGATCCTCCGGCATTTTCCAATTTCAATTCCTGATGAATTAAATAATTATATCCAACCAATACATTCACATTTTTATGAAGGAGTATTTCAGCACCGATATTGATGCGTCTTAAAATTTTATCGAGCGTGCCCGGTTCTTCATCACCAGCAACAGCATTGTAATAGGTAACATTAGAAGATGCCAGATTATATCCGGTAAACGAAAATCGCAATGGCATGTGTTCTGGTTTAAAGGTAACACCAAGTTGTACGTCAAACGGGAGTTTGGCATCGCTTGAGTTTGAATAATCAGAGAGTACAAAGCCAAGATTTTTAATCGTTAATCCAACACGCAAATCTTTTTTCGGATGAACGAATACGCCACCAATATCCAACATCATTGCATTTGCGCGATACCCGGCCAGATTTGAAAACGCCATTTTAAAATTTGCACCTATTCTGAAATTTGAAATCTGATGACTCTTGCCAATTACCAACGCTGTCTCTCCTGATTTATAATCACCAATGGAAGCCCCCGTAGCATCATACCCCTTTATCGAACCATAATTGAGATGCTGAATACCAAAAGTTAGTGTTCCTAATTTTTTAAAATCATGCGCATAGGTAAAGGTAGCCTGACCAACATCCGCCACATAAAACTGATATCCTGCAGAAGCAAAACCAGATAAGGTATCGCTAACCAATGCCGGATTCGAAAAAAAGAAATTCACATCACGATCAGCAAGAGATACATTGACACCACCCAATGCAGCAAGTCGCGCGTTGTTTGGAACATTTAAAAACTCAAACGTATTTCTGCCACCGATCTGGGCATGGGATTGTTGAGCTAAGAAAAGTAAAAGAAAACAGAGAATGGTCCACAGTCCACAGTCCACAGTCAACAGTCGACTGTGGACTGTGGACTGTGGACTGTGGACTATCGACATATTCTTAAGCATTAACTTTCGCCTCCGAAAAAGAAAACACCATTGGCTTCGCTACCTTATCTTTCAACAAAGCAGCTTTTATTACTTCATCTACGCTATCTACATAATGAAACTTAAGTCCTTTGATGTAATGCTTTTCTATTTCATCAATGTCGCGCTTGTTCTTGGTGCTCATTACAATTTCCTGAATACCACTGCGCTTGGCCGCCAATATCTTTTCTTTTATTCCACCAACCGGTAATACCTTTCCACGAAGCGTAATCTCACCAGTCATGGCAAGATTTGCTTTTACCTTTCGCTGAGTGTACATAGAAGCAAGAGAAGTAAACATCGTTATCCCTGCAGATGGTCCATCTTTCGGAACTGCTCCTGCTGGAACGTGTATGTGCAAATCATATTGTTGAAACACACGGTGATCGATACCTATTGTTTCTGCATTTGATTTCAAGTATGAAAGTGCAGCCACGGCTGATTCTTTCATCACATCACCCAACTGGCCAGAGATGGTTAGTGCACCCTTACCTTTACTTAGGCTCGATTCAACAAAAAGAATCTCGCCACCTACCTGTGTCCACGCTAAGCCTGTAACGACACCTGCAATTTCATTTCCCTGATATAGTTCTTCGTCAAATATTTCAGCACCTAATACTTTGCGCACAGTTTCTTCTGTGACATTCTTATCATACTCCTCCTCCATCGCAATAGATTTAGCAATGTTTCGCACAAGGGTTCCGATTTTCCGCTCCAGATTTCGAACACCGGATTCGCGTGTGTAGCTATCAATTACCTTTGTAATAGCCGCTTTCGAAATTTTTACCTGCGATAATTTCACACCATGCTCTTTCAATTGCTTTGGCACTAAATGCTTTACAGCAATTTCTACTTTCTCTTCAAGTGTATAACCGGTAATCTCAATGATCTCCATACGATCGCGCAAAGCTGGATGGATACTGTCAAGAGAGTTAGCGGTGGCAATAAAAAGTACTTTCGATAAATCGTAATCTACTTCAAGGTAATTATCAGCAAAGGTATTGTTCTGTTCAGGATCCAACACCTCCAACATAGCCGAAGATGGATCACCACGAAAATCAGCTTTGATCTTATCGATCTCATCCAAAATAAAAACAGGATTAGACGATTGCGCTTTCTTGATGTTCGATAAAATCTTTCCAGGCATGGCGCCTACATACGTCTTGCGATGTCCACGAATTTCTGCCTCGTCATGCACACCACCAAGCGACATGCGAATGTATTTTCTATTCAATGCTTTCGCGATTGATCTGCCTAATGAAGTTTTACCAACACCCGGAGGGCCATAAAGACAAAGGATCGGACCTTTCATGTCTTTCTTCAACTTCAACACAGCAAGGTATTCCAGTATGCGGGTTTTGACTTTCGTCAAACCAAAATGATCGTGATCCAAAATTTTCTTGGCGCGCTTCAAATCAAAATCATCAGCGGTATATTCTTCCCAAGGTAAGTCGAGAAGAAATTCTACATAATTCATGGCCACAGGATATTCTGCAGCCATTGGATTCATGCGCAAAAGTTTATCTAGCTCTTTATTAAATTGAAGTGCTACTGTCTTTGGCCATTTTTTTCCTTCAGCACGCTTCTTGAATTTCTCTACCTCCTTATCAGGACCATCAAAACCAAGTTCATCTTGCAATACCTTTATTTGCTGACGTAAAAAGTAATCGCGCTGCTGCTGATCAATATCCGTATGTACCTTCTTTTGAATTTCATGTTTCATCTCCAGCATCTGGATATCTTTCAACATGTATTGCAAAAGCAATGTGCTGCGATCAATTATATTTTGAGTCTCTAGAATCTTTTGTTTATCCGCTACATCCACATTCAAATTCGAAGAGAGAAAGTGAACGAGAAAAGACATACTCGAAATATTGTCTAATGCCGTTTGTGCTTCCTGTGGAATTTCAGGATTGAGTCGTAATACTTTTGTTGCGGCATCTTTTAAGGATTGCACCAAAGCTTTTGCTTCCTTGCCATTGGCATTTATAATCGGCTCCGGTTGCAGCTCTATATGCGCAGTGAGATAGGGTTCTTCCTGCACAAATTCTTTTACTGTAAACCGATTCTTGCCCTGAATGATAATGGTTGTATTTCCATCAGGCAATACCAACATCTTGATGATACGCGCTACCGTTCCCGTCATGTACAAATCATCAGTAGTCGGTTCTTCGGCCTGCGAGTTTTTCTGAGCGATTACGCCAATAATGCGATTACCTTGATAAGCTTTCTTCACCAGCTTAATCGACTTCTGTCTTCCGACTGTAATAGGTATCACTACACCGGGAAATAACACCGTGTTTTTGATGGGAAGTATCGAAAGTTCTGCAGGTAAATCTTCCGGTTTTATATCAGAATCTTGCTCTGGATTGATCAATTGAATCAAGTCATCTGAATCTTCCTGAACAAGTTGTATGGGCAGTGTTTTGAACATGTTTCTAGTTGTGTCAAACTGGCACGGACTCCGCACCAAGGATTAAAGTATTAACAGGCGTGCGTAAAAGACAATAGTAGTGCCAAGAGAGTTGTAAAAGAAGCAAAATTGTGTCAACTTTATTGCGTTCGCGTGATTTTTTACCAAACAAAGGTTCAGTGAAAACCTATTTTTTAATCTTAGTTACAGCCTTTTGGCTGTTGGTTCACGCTCCGCTTAAAGCCCAACGGCAAAAGAATAAGTTCAAAAAAGGCGGAGTGGTGCAGCTTAACGATAGTCTGACAAACTACGGCCAATCTGACATTTTTAATTTCCCCAGCATCAATACTAACAAGTATTATCATGATGCAAATAAGCTATCTAGAATTAAGGGATTGGAAGCTGCGGGAGCATACGAGCAGCATTATGCGCTTCTAAAAGAATATGTTTCGAATTTTGGAATCGCTAATTTTTCTACTGATATAAAATTGATCTGGGATTTAGCGAAGGTTTCAGAAAAGGTTGGCCCGCCCGGAGAAGCAATCCTCCTATACAAACTTTTGCTCAAGCATTATACGTTGCCTTCCGCTACCAAAAAAATACAAAGTGAATATGATACACTCACCAAAAACAAAAAAGACCTTTACGTTCCGTTGAAAGAATATTATGAACTCGTGGCATATCGCAAAGAGATTGATACACTTCAACCTCCTCAAGGAGTTTTGTTGAATATGGGCTCGGGTATCAACTCTGAAAAAGCAGATTATGGTCCAACCATTGGTAATGTGGATGACATGCTCTTGTTTACCTCCAAACGAAATAAACATGTCGACCCAATGAACAAAGCCTATAACGAAGACTTGTTCTATTCTTTAAAGGTAGATGGCAACTGGCAATGGCCCGATGAATTTAAAAACATCAACACGCCTTACAATGAAGGTTCTGCTTGTTTGAGCAAGGATGGGAAGTATTTATATTTCGCACGATGTAACTCACCAGACTCGCACGGAAACTGTGATATCTTTTCTGCTGTAAGAAAAGATGACAGTGTATGGACAGATATAAAAAATCTAGGACCAAACATCAATACTATTTCATGGGATTCACAACCATCACTTTCTCATTCTGGAGATACTTTATTCTTTGCTTCTGATCGCATAGGTGGTTTTGGATATTCTGATATTTATTATTCAATAAAAGATAAAGATGGAAAATGGCAGAAGGCACAAAACCTTGGTCCGATTGTAAACACAAGAGGATTCGAAGTAAGTCCTTTCTTCCATCACAAGTTTAATGTTCTTTATTTTAGTTCGAATGGACAGCCTCTGAACTTTGGTGATTTTGATATTTATAAATCGTACCAGCAAGGTAAGGGCTGGGGAGAACCGAAGAATATCGGACCATTGGTGAATAGTGCCGGAAGTGAAAATTATTTCACGATCGATTCTGAATCGCAACAATTATACTATGCCAGCTCGATGGAAAACGATATTAACAATCTGGATTTATTTTCTTTTCCTGTACCGATGGAAGCACAACCACTGGCCATTGTACGATTGAAGGGGGCATTGATTAATTCAGAAACTAAAAAACCATTTAAAGGAATCGTATCCATTATCGATCTGGATAAAGGCGTAGAAGTAGCTCCTAAATTTTTGCGTGAAGATGGGTCGTTCGATTTCAGCTTAATTAACAAACGTAATTACCTTCTCATCATTCAAGGGGATGATTATTTCCGCATTGAAGAATTATTTTTTATGGATGGTGATATGGAAATGTATCGCGAGACCGAACCGCTCGAAAGCAAAATTGCTTTTAAGTCGCTCGAGTTTGAAAATGGGAAAGCAGATATTTTACTCTCTATGCATGAAGATTTAGATAAGCTTGCAAACTTCATGATCGATCACCCAAAACTTAAACTGAATATTTCAGGGCATACGGATTCACAGGGGAAAGAAGAATCCAACCTTCGTTTATCTCAAGCGCGTGCTGATGCCATTAAAGCCTACCTTATTTATCAATTTAAAATTGAAGCCGACCGAATTGATGCACACGGCTATGGAAGTTCAAAGCCCATTGTACAAGAACAGACCGATGAAGACCGAAAGCTAAACCGAAGAGTGGAGTTTGAGATTTCGAAACCAGAGTAGAGTCGCCATTAATTTGCTAATCAAGACTTAAGCTTTCTGGCGATTGATACGTATTCCAAAAACGAATCAAGTGAATTTCGGCATCCTGGACTTTAAAAAATAACGTGATTTGTTTTCTAACTACAACCCTTCTGATTTCTTTATGATCTGTTAAAGGATATACTTCAGGATTACTTTCAAGCAACTTGATGACCGCGTCAACATCATCAATAAATTCGATAGCGACCTGATCCGGCCAATTCTTTAAGAGGTAAAAAATATTTTGATGATAATCTATTGTAGCTTGGGTAGACCAAATAATTTTCATGAAATATTAAGCTAACGTTCAATTCAACTAAGATAATCAGTTATTTAAATAACTGCGGAAATTTTTTGTGTGTAATTTCCATTACTTCCTTATGCGACTTATAATTTCCTTGCTTTATTGATTGCAAGCCTTCATCAATTGCTTCTTTCTCCGCTTTACTAAGCTTGACTGTTGATACTTTTTCTGTTGACATTCTCAATGCACTAACTTGTCTAATAATGTTGCTATCATTAATCCCTTCCAACCATTTAATAAGATCTAATTTTTCAGCTTGGATATCCATAATCTGTAAATGATTTATTTAATAAAAATACCAATTTCTTTTGAGGTATCACAGTTCACTTATTTCAACAAAAAAGGTCTGCCCCTCAAACAGCGGCAGACCTTTTCAATTGATATTCTCTAAAGGTAAATTAACCCGGTTGGAACAGTTTAATAATATCATTACCAAACGCGAATACCATCAAAATCAATAATAGCACCATCCCTATCTTTTGAGCGTTCTCTAAAAATTTATCTGAAGGCTTTCTTCTGGCGATCATTTCATATGTAAGAAATACAACATGTCCTCCATCTAAAGCCGGGATAGGTAATAAGTTCATGAACGCAAGTACCATCGAAAGAAATCCGGTGATGCTCCAGAACCGATACCAATCCCAGGTACCTCCATACGCCCTTGCAATACCTATTGGACTTGAGATCGACTTACGCAATGAAAGTTCACCTTTGAATATTTTCTTAAACGCTTTTATCTGAACAAAAACTACATTGAATGCTCGCTTTGTTCCAACCGCAAATGATTCACCTAATCCATAGTTGATAGTGGCAAATTTACTTTTATCCAAATCCTTTGGTCTAAAACCAATGATGGTGTCTTTTTTAAACGGTTGTTGAAATGAAAGAATTTCACTATCTCTTTTAACCTTAAATGAAATGGAGTCAGATTTCTTATCCGCCCTGGCAGCTTTAACAACATTCAATACTTCATCCTGATACTTCAATGGCACTCCGTTTATTTCAATAAACTCATCACCTACTTTCAAACCAACACGCTCAGCAATACTCTTCTCACTGATTTCTCCAACAATAGCCGGAAAGCGTGGTGATAGAAAAGTGGCCGCTGCAGCTTTCGAGTTGAATAACTCAATCATGTTTGTCGGAATCTGCACAGTGATTTCTTTACCATCACGAATCACAGTGTAATATGCATTGGTCGTTAGTAACGCATCGGGCTTCATTACTTGCTGAAAATCTTCAAAGCTCTCTCCGTTAACTTTAATGATCTGATCACCGGTTTTTAATCCAATTTTTTCAGCTTCTTCTAAAGCATAAATACCACCGTTATTATTCACTTCTTTTACCGGAAGGTATTCATCACCAACAATGAACGTCAGCGAAACAAAAATCAAAATACCTATAGCAACGTTCACTACGATTCCACCCAACATTACAATCATTCGTTGCCAGGCAGGTTTAGAGCGAAACTCCCAAGACTGAGGTTCTTGTTTCATGGCTTCTGTGTCCATGGATTCGTCAATCATTCCAGAAATTTTCACGTACCCTCCCAGCGGAATTGCGCTAAGGGCATATTCGGTTTCACCTTTTTTGAACGACCATATTTTAGGGGGAAATCCAATCGAAAATTGCTCTACCCGCATACCGAAATACTTGGCGGCTAACAAATGGCCCAGTTCATGCACGGCCACTAAAAACGAGAGGCTCAGCAAAATCTGAGCAGTCATTACAAATCCTTCCATTATCTTATTAGTTCTAAAGCTTTAATTCTTGTCTCCTTATCAGTTTTAACAAAGTCCTCATACGTAGGAGTCTTTATAAAAGATATTTTATCGAGACATCGTTCCACTATTTCCGACATTTCTAAAAAACCTAGTTTATCCTTCAAAAACTCGGCTACTGCCACTTCATTGGCCGCATTGAGTACGCAACACATGTTTCCACCTCGCTTCAACGCCTCAAAAGCGAGCGCAAGATTACGAAAAGTTTCTGTATCTGGCTTTTCAAAGGTTAATGAGGGGTAATTGATAAAATCAAAACGTGGGAAATCGGATTTAAATCGCTCTGGGTACGACATGGCAAATTGAATAGGCAATTTCATATCGGGAAGTCCCATTTGAGCTTTTATAGAGCCATCTTCAAATTGCACCAAAGAATGAACGATGGATTGTGGATGAACAATCACATCAATTTGATTAGTTGACAATCCAAACAACCATTTCGCTTCAATTACCTCTAGACCTTTGTTCATTAACGAGGCCGAATCGATTGTCACCTTTGCACCCATCGTCCAGTTAGGATGTTTGAGTGCTTGTACTTTCGTTACCGATTTCAGTTCATCTTTTCTCTTTCCTCGAAACGGACCACCAGAAGCGGTGAGAATTATTTTTTCAATCTTGTTATGAAACTCACCAACAAGACATTGAAATATTGCTGAGTGCTCCGAATCAACAGGATAAATATTTACTCCTTTTTCTTTCGCCAATTTCGTCACCAACTCTCCTGCAACAACCAATGTTTCTTTATTTGCTAGCGCGATAGTTTTTCCAGCTTCAATTGCTTTGAGCGTTGGCTTTAATCCCGAATAACCAACCAAAGCTGTAAGCACCAAATCAATTGTATCCATCTGCACAACAGAAGCCAATGCATTTTCGCCAGCATATACCTTAATGTCTTCTGATGCGAGTTGATCTTTCACAAATTGATAATGTTCATCATTTGCAATAACAACAGCATTGGGTTTGAATTGCTTTGCCTGTTCTACTAAAAGGACTGCGTTGTTCTGTGCGGTTAAAACCTCTACTTCAAATTTTTCTGAATGAGCTGCGATAACCTCCAGTGCCTGCGTACCTATTGATCCAGTGGAGCCGAGAATGGCGATGCGTTTTTTATCAGTCAAGAGTGTTTGATTTGTGATGAGTGATTTCGGTTATTGATTTAAGATGATCCTATACCTTTTAGATTAGTTTTCCTAAGGCGTCCGCAATCTTTCTGTCGTTAGCGAGTCTTGGAACTTTGTTTTGTCCGCCAAGCTTTCCTTGCGACTTCATATATTCGATGAATGCGTTTTTCTTTAAGAAGGTAATTTTCAATGTTCGTAAAATATTTCCGGTAATTAAATCATCATAATAAACATTGCATTGTCGCATTTGTTTATCGAGCTCCAACGAAAAAGCCTCTACATCGTTCGGCAATTTCGAAAACTCCACTAGCCATTCATGATGGGGCAAGCCTTCTGCAGGTGCAACGTTCGGTGCCACGGTAAATTCAGCTAATTCCACTTCTGGAAATTTTTGCATGGTGAGCTTCATTGCCTTCTCTACCTCCTCGCCTATTACGTGTTCTCCAAACGCGGATATAAAATGTTTGATTCTCCCGGTAACGATTACTCGATATGGATTCTTTGAAACAAACTTCACTGTATCGCCAATTGAATATCCCCACAAGCCTGCGTTGCTATTGATAACAAGCGCATAATTTTTGCCAAGCTCTACCTCTTCAATATTTACTCGCTTCGGGTTTTCATTAAAGTATTCCTCTGTCGGCATGAACTCGAAAAAGATTCCGCTATTCAATAACAATAGCAATCCCGATTCCCTTTGCGAATCCTGATAAGCAATAAAACCTTCTGATGCCGGATAGGTTTCAACCGAACCTATTTCCTTACCTATCGATTCAAAAAGCTTGGCGCGATAGGGCTCAAAGTTTACACCACCATAAACAAATATGGAGAAGTTTGGAAACACATCCTTAATCTTCCTACCGGTTCGCGCTTGTATCCTATCGAAATACATTTGAGCCCAGGGGGGAATACCTGAGATTAATGTCATATCTGATTGAATGGTCTCATCAATTATTCTATCCAGTTTTTCTTCCCAATCTTCAATGCAATTGGTTTCATAGGTTGGTTTTTGGTTGGTGCGTAAATAACCGGGTACATGGTGGTTTACAATTCCTGAAAGACGACCTGTTTTTATTCCGGCCTTTACATCCAACTCAGGACTGCCCGAGAGAAAAATTAATCCGCCATCCAGAAAAGATGAATTACCTGTTTCATGCACATAGCTCAGCAATGCATTACGTGCACTGTTAATATGATTGGGAATAGATTCAGAGGTAATCGGAATGTATTTCGTTCCCGATGTAGTTCCGGATGTCTTTGCAAAATACGCTGGCTTACCTTTCCATAAAATATTCTCTTCGCCATGAACTACCCGTTCGATGTAGGGCTTCAATGCTTCATAATCGCGAACAGGAACGTGCTTTTTAAAGTCTTCGTAATTTTTTATGGAAGAAAAATGATGGTCACGCCCAAAATCGGTATCCTTTGCTTGTTCGATAAGGTTTTTAAAAATTTCTTGTTGCGACCGAAAAGGCTCAAGCGACCATTTCTTCGTTTCAGAATCAATGTAGGCTGCAAAAGGTTTTGCTAAAAAAGAACGGATTCCCATGGCCGAAAGATAAGCATTAGACAAATATGGGATTGGATCATTTTAAGATTTTAGCTGAGGATCCAAATGACCAAACCAAAAAGTTTGAAATTATTTTTTCTTCAAACTATTGCATCATTTCAGTCAAAAGAACTATTTCGTATTCAATTGTATCGATGCGTGAATTTATTTCGTTCAAACACAGTTGAATCCTGACAGGTAATTAATTCAATATCACTTTAACATGAAAAACATCATAAAAATATTGGCAATTGGATTTATAGGAGGATTGGCAGGAGCTTATACACTTCAGTTCTTTACCAAACCAACTGCTGAATCTGACGCTCTCCGGTTTAATACGGTTGCTTTAGATTCCGCTTCATTCAATCCCGGAAATATTTCCATATCCTCTCATGCTTCATCCTCATCACTTGCGCCCGTTGATTTTTCAGAAGCAGCTACCAAGACCATTCCGAGTGTCGTTTACATTAACAGTATTGCAAAGGGTATTGCCTACAATTCTTTCGATTGGTTTTTTGGTGGTGGTGGAAGCAGTACACAAACACAAGTAAGCAGCGGGTCTGGTGTGATCTTCTCCACGGATGGTTATATCATCACCAATAATCACGTTGTGGAATCAGCAGAGCGATTGGAAGTAGTGTACAACAAACGCAAATATACAGCCGAGGTAATTGGTACTGATCCTTCGACCGATTTAGCAGTACTGAAAATAAACGAAACCAATTTACCTGCTATCGCCATTGGCAGCTCCAAAAATTTACAAGTGGGTGAATGGGTAGTGGCGGTTGGAAATCCATTTTCACTTTCGTCAACGGTTACAGTAGGTATTGTCAGTGCCAAAGGCCGAAGGATAGGAATTCTGGAAGACAAATTTCCAATTGAGTCCTTCATCCAAACCGATGCTGCCATTAACCCTGGAAATTCGGGTGGAGCTTTAGTGAATAAAAGTGGAGAACTGGTGGGTATTAACTCAGCAATTTTATCACGCACAGGTTCATATACGGGTTATGCCTTTGCAGTCCCTGTCGATATAGCCCGAAAAGTTTTTGATGATATTGTAAAATACGGCATTGTTCAAAAAGCATTATTAGGCGGAAGTGTGATTGAATACAACTATGAAAACGCGAAGAAGTACGATCTCAATACCAACATCAAAACGTATAGTGGTGTATTAATTGAGCAACTGGAACGCGAAGGCCCTGCGATGCAATCGGGTCTAAAACTTGGTGATATCATTGTTAAACTCAATGGCAGAGACATCAACACCCAAAGTGAATTTGAAGAAGAACTGAGTTATCATTATCCCGGAGATAAAATTAACATCGCTTTCCTGCGCGATGGAAAACCTCAAACTGCTACCCTTATATTGGTAAACCAAAATGGATCAGCAGATTTAATTAAAAGAGAAATAAAAGATGCTACAACACTTGGTGTACAACTCGAATCGACTCAATATGGTGTGAAAGTATTTAAGATAAACGACAAGAGTCCATTGAAACAGATCGGCATTCCAGAGAACTTCACCATTTATGAAATCAACCGCGTTCGTGTAAAGAAACCGGAAGAAGTTGTTGAGTTCTTCGAAAAATTTAAAGGCCGCGGTTATTTACTAGGCTTCAATAGTTCGAAACAAAGAGTGGAGATTCCGTTTGTGATTCGCTAGCGTTATTGTAGTTGAAATGAGTTAAAGAATTTATCGATAGATTTATTGTGATCTTTTTTGATATCGGTTATAGTTTCAACCAGATACACTTTATTTTTAACCAGATATGTTCGAACCCTAATAACTGCAGTTCCATTTATCAAACTGGCCTTAATTTCACGACCAGGAAAGCCGCTTAATTCTATCACTTTTTCCGAAAGAAAAACGCCTTTTGTCTTAGAAATCATCGCATCTTTGGAACCCTCAAAAAATATTTCCAGAGTTGAATTGTCAATCTTTGAAAATAAGGAATCTGGGTATTCAGTACAGGTAACTCGATAAAGGTAATTTTCATCCATAATCCCTTTAGCTGGTTCATACACACTAACATTGAATTTTTGAAGCCCAGTTTCACTCTCAACATTCGGAAACAGATTAATCGGTTTCTTTGGAAATAGTATGGTGAATCCAAATTTTTTTGATTCAAACAAATACCAAGTTTCCGTTAAGAACGAAAAAGATATTACACTTCCAATGATAAGGATTATTCGAAATGATCTCATATGGATGTATTTCTGATCTTAACTAACACGCAACTTCAACTTCTTACCTAACTCTTCAACAGAAGCTTTGAAATTTGGATCGGTCTTCATCATGTCTTCAACAGATTCGAGAGCGTGGATAACTGTGCTGTGATCGCGGCCACCAAAATTATTACCTATTAATGCTAAAGTAAGTTGTGTGTAACGCTTGCAAAAATACATCGCAACCTGACGCGGAATAACAATCTCGCGCTTCTTTACTTTACCTTTCATTTGTTCCAGATTAATCTTAAAATATTCTGAAACTGTTTTTTGGATAAAGTCAACGCTTACATCGGATTGAATTTCTTTGATGATATTTTTAAGAACTTCTTTCGCGAGCTCTAAATCAATTTCTTTCTTTAATAAAGTAGCATGGAAAATTAAGGAGTTCAATACGCCTTCCATATCACGAAGGTTTGTATCCACGCTGTAAGCAAGGTATTCCGAAACTTCCGTAGGAATTTGAATTCCATCCGCCAACATTTTTCTGTTAATGATGGCAAGCTTTGTCTCAAAATCAGGCTCTTGTAAATCAGCCGTCAGTCCCCATTTAAATCGCGAAAGCAATCTTTCCTGGAATCCCTTCATATCGCGTGGTGGACAATCACTCGTCATGATTACCTGTTTGCCGGTTTGATGAAGCTGATTAAAGATGTGGAAAAACATTTCCTGAGTCTTCTCCCGACCAGCAAGAAATTGAACGTCATCCAGAATCAATAAATCTACTTGCAAATAAAAATTCTGGAAATCCTGAATTTTGTGGTTTTGAAGCGCATTAAGGAATTGATTCGTAAAATCATTTTGATCGACATACAACACCACCTTATTCGGCATGTTGTTTCTGATCTCATTACCTATGGCTTGTACCAAGTGTGTCTTTCCCACACCCACTCCTCCATATAACATCAAAGGGTTAAACGAGGTAATGCCTGGCTTTTTCGCCACAGCCACACCGGCCGATCGCGCTAAGCGATTACAATCGCCTTCCACAAAATTATCAAATGTATACGAGGCGTTTAATCTTGAATTAACCGTAAGCGGGTTAAGTGCCTTTACTGAAAAAGGCGAATAATCATCTGATCCAAACGCATTGCCATTAATAGCACTGCGTCTATTGCCCGATCCGTTGGCCGGATAATTTACCGATACCGATGGCGATTGCTGGTTGCCACTGTCAACCACAACAGAGTACTCTAATCGGCCTGTTGGCCCTAAAACAGTATGAATTGCCTTCTTTAAAACCGGCACATAATTATCTTCCAGCCACTCATAAAAAAATTGAGAGGGAACCTGAACGGTAAGTACATCTCCATCCACGCGAAGCGGATTGATCGGTTTAAACCATGTATTAAAATTCTCGTCTCCAACATTCTCACGAATTACTTCGAGACAGTCATTCCACACTGTACTACAGCTAACTTCCATTGAGCTCCAAATTGATTGATTTGTATCCCCATTTGGGGAAAGGGAGACAAAGATGTAAAAAAAGAGGTCAACAAAACAATAGGATTTTGCTTTGATTTTTCAGTAAAAATTTTGCACCGAATAAACTAAACCTGTAAAGGCAAAATTACTCGTTTAATATCCTTAATCCATTGAAAATCATTGACAATCAGTTTAACTCAATTTAAAGTCATATTAATTCTTCTTCGAAAACAAACGATTGAAGAAAACTTGATTAAAATTGAGTTGAATTTAATGTTCATGCCCGAAAAATCCATCCATGAGTTAATACTGGATTCTTTTCCATCGTCCAATAAAGAAAATTGGAGAACGGCTGCAGTATCAGAAATTAATAATGAAAGCCCGGAAGAAGCTTTTGCCTGGAGCGAAAAGGATTTGCTTTTTCAGGCCTATTATGATCAGGATGATGTAGCAAAACTTTCAAATCAAAATAATTTTCAACTATCTCCTGGCAATGACCCCTTCTTAGGACCTCGTGCCTGGGTTAATATGCCTGGCATTAAGGTAATCGATGAAAAAGTATCGAATGCGGATGCTTTGGCTCAATTAGCAACCGGAGCCGATGGCATTTTATTTGACATCGGTGATTGCCAACAACTCAATCTGGAAATATTATTGGCCGAAATAAATTGGTCTTATTGTTCGATTTCGTTTCGAACGAACACCATGTCTTCGCTTGAAGAAAATATTTCTGAATACATCCGTAAAAAAAAATATGATCCGGCTATTTTAACAGGAACAATATTTTGGGATGGTGAACATGATAAAATCAATTCCAGCAAATTACTTTTAGCGCATCTCACAAAATTTAAGTCGCTTGGGTTGATGGTGAATGCTTCTAATCCAGTAGAAGAAATTTCAGACGCGCTTATAAAAGGAGTTAACATTCTTGACGGATTAAGTAACCTTGCAGTACCTGTTTCGAATGCTATTCAATACATTGCGTTCTCCGTTCCAACATCACCAAACTTCTTTCTTGAGATTGCAAAATTAAAGGCTTTGCGCATGCTATGGTTTCAGGTTGCCCAGGCATACGGAGAAAAAAAATATCAGCCTTTCGATCTTCATCTTCATATTCGCTCTGAGGCCTGGACGAATGATCTGTATCAACCCAATGCAAACATGTTGAAGAGTACAACGTCTGCATTGGCAGCCGTATTAGGTGGATGCAATTCATTAACAATCTATGCTGAAGAAAATACATCAATGATGAATCGTATTGCCCGGAATATTTCTGGTGTCTTGCGAGAGGAATCGTATATCGACAAAGTAGCTGACGCAACAGCAGGAGCGTATGCCATCGAAAAAATGACAAACGAAATCGCAAAAGCCTCATGGTTGAATTTTCAACAACGCACTAAATAATCATGAAGCCCGATTTTAAATCCATATCGTTCAATCAATTTACTCCAGATGCACCACAACACTCAGCGGTAAATTCTAAACCCTGGACGAGTCCTGAGAACATAGAAGTAAAGCCTGCTTACACAGCACTTGATTTAAATTCCATAACACACCGGAATTTTACAGCAGGTATTCCACCTTATCTGCGTGGGCCGTATGCCACCATGTATGCAACCAAGCCGTGGACCATCAGACAGTATGCGGGATTTTCTACTGCAAAAGATTCAAATGCTTTTTATCGAAAAAATTTAGCTGCTGGTCAGCGTGGACTTTCTGTTGCGTTTGATTTGGCTACGCATCGTGGCTATGACTCCGATCACCCCCGTGTATCCGGAGATGTTGGCAAAGCGGGCGTGGCTATCGATTCGGTATTGGATATGAAAATTCTTTTCGATCAGATACCGTTAGATAAAATGTCGGTTTCCATGACGATGAATGGAGCCGTTCTACCGATCATGGCATTCTATATTGTTGCTGCGGAGGAACAAGGTGTTAAACCTCATCAACTAAGTGGCACAATTCAAAATGATATTCTAAAAGAATTCATGGTACGCAATACCTATATCTATCCACCTTCACCATCGATGCGGATTGTGGCCGATATTTTTGCTTTCACCTCGAAGCACATGCCGAAATTCAATTCCATTAGTATCAGTGGATATCACATGCACGAAGCCGGTGCACCTGCACACATTGAATTGGCATACACACTGGCCGATGGATTGGAATACATTCGCACAGGAATTGCAGCAGGTATTGCTATTGATAACTTCGCTCCACGCTTATCTTTCTTCTGGGGCATTGGCATGAATTTCTTTATGGAGATTGCCAAGATGCGCGCAGCAAGAGTTTTGTGGTCGAAGATTGTTCAACAATTCAATCCAAAAAATCCAAAGTCGATGGCGTTGCGAACACACTGTCAAACTTCGGGTTGGAGTTTAACAGAACAAGATCCCTATAACAATGTAACCCGCACTACCATTGAAGCACTTGCTGCGGTATTGGGAGGAACACAATCATTGCACACCAATTCATTAGACGAGGCCATTGCATTACCTACTGATTTTTCTGCAAGAATTGCCCGTAACACTCAACTCTATTTAGAACAGGCCACAGGTATTACCAAACTAGTTGATCCAATGGGTGGATCATATTATGTTGAAAGTCTTACTGCACAACTGGTAGAAAAAGCGTGGGACTTAATTGAAGAAGTTGAAAAGCTTGGTGGAATGACCAAGGCCATAGAAGGCGGCATTCCGAAAATGCGTATCGAACAAGCTGCTGCTGCAAAACAAGCACGCATTGATTCTGCCCGCGATGTCATTGTTGGTGTGAACAAATATCAAACAAAAGAGAAGCCCGATTTTGAAATTCGTGAAGTCGATAATACCGCAGTACGAAATGAACAGATTGAACGTCTCATTAAAATAAAATCAGAACGCAACACAACAGAGGTTGAAGTTGCTTTGAATGTATTATCATCAGCTGCCGAAACGGGAGAAGGCAATTTATTAGAGCTTGCTATTGATGCTGCCCGAAAGCGCGCCACACTCGGAGAAATTTCAACTGCATTAGAAAAAACATTTGGTCGCTATAAAGCCACCATCAAATCTATTTCAGGTGTATATTCGGGCGAGATGAAAAATCAATCTGCTTTTGATGACGTTCGAAAACTATCGGATCGTTTTGCTAAACGCGATGGAAGAAGACCTCGCATTCTTGTAGCCAAGATGGGTCAGGATGGTCACGATCGAGGTGCAAAAGTAATCGCCACCAGTTTTGCAGATCTGGGATTTGATGTTGACATCGGTCCGCTTTTTCAAACACCAGAAGAAGTAGCCATGCAGGCTGCGGAAAATGATGTGCACATTGTAGGCGCATCCAGTTTAGCAGGCGGGCACAAAACATTGATTCCGGAATTAATTCAAGCACTGAAGAAAATCGGACGTGGCGATATTATGGTGATTGCCGGTGGTGTTATTCCTGCACAGGATTATGATTTTCTATTTCAATCGGGCGTTTCATTTGTGTTTGGCCCCGGAACGGTAATCACCGATGCAGCCACAGGCATTCTAAAAAACCTGATGGGTGAATAAATCATTTTCGATTTTGGATTTACGATATGCGATTTTTCAATGCTAAAGCAGAATCTTTGTGAGTGCGTTTAAAATCGCACCTTGTAAATCGTAGTTCGTACATTAGTTTCCTATCTTCGAAGTTCAATTTGTTAACCCTCCCTATCATGAAGCTCTTTCGATCATGCATTCTCGCCTTGTTTTGTATAACAGCAAGTCACGCTGCATTTTCTCAAAACAAAAAGATTGATAAAAGCCTGAGCAAAGTAGATACCTATTATGCTTCCGGCAATTTTCTAAAAGCCAGTAGCGGCCTGCAAAAAGTCAAGAAAACAGTTTTAGCTAAACCTGATCTTCAAACGTACCTACCGGGCATTTACATTCGCGAAGCGCGAATCAATCTTTCACTAGGAATGCTAACCGGTTTTGATAATGCATTAAACACTGCCCTTACTACTAGCCAGACAACTTTTGGTGATAACAGCACAAATTACGCCACTACGCTAATTGAAGTTGGTGAAATCTATAATGAGTATGGCAATTATCGGTTGAGCGATGAATATTTAGATCGCGCCTTTATTTCATTAGAAAGAAGCAATCAACTTACCGATGCGTTAAAAGGAAGAATTGCATTGGCACAGGCCGAGGCCATGATCGGACAGGGTTTTTGGAATGATGCGATTGAGTTGTTAAAAGAGTATGAAAAATACTTTGCTTCCCGCGCAATTGATAAGGAATCAGTGGTCGAAGGAACATCGATCAAAACCAAACGTATTCCGGAAGAAGAACTTCCAAAGCGCTACGGTGATTACGCAAAGCTTTTGAATCTAAGAATTAAGGCAGATGCAAAGCAAGGAAAATTTTCTATCAAAGGCGTTGATGAAAATAACACAGATATAGGTTATTGTTACGGAATCGCAGATAGCTGGCTAAAAGGAAAATCTAGATTTTTAGGAGAAACAAGTCTTGCAGAAGTAGAAAGTCGTTATATCGTGGCAAAAGCACTAAAGGAGAATAATACACCGCATGATCCTAAATTTGATTTTGATAACATACTAAACGATCTCAAGCGAAAAACAAGTCCGACAAACAACTTAGCACAAAATCTATACCTTGATTACCTTGATGATCTTCTTTTGAAAGGAAATCGTGCCCGCTATCAAAACGTAAAACTGGAATACGAAAAGTTGCTCAAGAAATTTCCAAGCGGAAGCGTCTTACGAACGAATATGAAAGCAGTAGAGTTCGATTCCAAAATGGAGCAAGACAAAACGAAAAATTTGGAAAGCGGAGCTTTGACGGTATTAAACAGTCTTCCAAAATTTTACAATACCACCATTCAAATTGTTGAATTCCTCTACGATGTAACCATAAAAGAAAAGCGATATGCCGCTGCTGAAACCTATTTGAACCAATTAGTCTCTATAAAAAAAGAATTGTGTGGTGAGAACGCTCCAGAATATCATTTGGCAAAAATTCACCTTGCTAATTTCTATCTGGATTACACGAATAAAATTGAAGAAGCCGGAAGCATTTATACAGAAAGTTATTTTGGTGTTGTAGAACAACAAATTGGTAGTCAACACAAAGATTTACTAGATATTCTCAATCACATTGCTACCTGGTATGAACTAACCGATAAATACCAGCTTGCTTCAAAAACGTTAATCAATGCAGGTAGATCAGCTCGGGATAAATTTCAGGATGATGATATTCTCTATGGAATAGAATTGAATAAACTTGCAAAACTTCAACTCAAACTTGGTGAATACGAAGAGGCTGAAAAAAATATCAACAAAGCCATTGAAGTGATCGATTTAAAAACCAATAGAAAATATCAGGAATATGAGCCTGCGAAAATTAACGCCATTGAAACGCAGGCAAAACTCTATGGAATAAAAGGTATGTTCGATGAAGCTGAACGCAATCTTGATCGTTCGCGAAAATTAATAAAAGATGGAAAGGTATTGATTGGCAGTGAAACCTCAACGGCTGAAGAACTTTCTGCCCTTTTTATACAACTCGGAAGATACGCAGAAACGGATCGGCTTCTGGCTGATCTTATTACCGATTATCAAAAATTGTATGGTGCAAATTCCATGCGATTGATTGAACCCCTTGTAAATAAAGGAAGAATTCTTTTAGCAAGGGGGGATTATACCGAAGCTGAGCGCACAGCAAGCCGGGCAAATCAAATTGCGGTAAAAACCTATGGCGATAACTCGACCAAGACTGCGCCTACACAAAAACTACTGAGTGATATATACTATACCTTGGGTGACTATGATAAAGCAGAGATCAATGTCTTAAAAGCTGTGGCTAGCCAGGAGAAACAATTTGGAAGAAATCATATTGAGGTAGCCAAGTCCCTTTCTCAACTAGCACTCATTAAATTCCACAAAGGCGGCAACAAAAAAGAAGTTGAAAAACTGATGCTGGAAGCACGCGATATCGTAGCACAGCGATTAGGAAATCAAAATCCTCAATATGCTGAAATTTTGAAAAACGTTGCTATTCTGTATATCTCTGAAAAGAAATTTGACATTGCATTTAGTTCATTAACAATCGCGGAGAATATCTGGCGAACAAAGACCGGAACCAAGAACAACATCAATTCGGCCAGCATCTATACCTTAACCGGAGATGTATATTACCAGCAAAAGAATTACAAAAAGGCTGAAGACTTTTACAATCAGGCAAAAGATCTATACGAAAAATTCTTTAGTGCTACCCATCCTGAATATGTAAAAGTACTTTCGAAACTCAGCAAAGTATATTATCAACAAAAAGATTTTAAAAAGGCAAAGAAGCTAATTGAAGAATCACTGGGTAACTACGAAAACTTTATCAAAGATTATTTCCC
>DAIQPD010000101.1:0-14206 GCA_036787535.1 Chryseolinea sp. | reverse complement strand
TCTGCCGAAACGCAAATAGGTAGGTCCCACATGCTCACCTAGTGCGATGGTCGCTTCCTTGGTTTGATTCTGATCACATGGAACAATAACCGTCATGCCAGGGAGCATCTTCATCATCCCGATATCTTCTAAAATCTGGTGTGTTGCTCCATCTTCACCTAAGGTTAAACCTGCGTGAGACGCACATATCTTTACATTTTTACCTGAATACGCAATTGATTGACGAATCTGATCATAAACACGACCCGTAGAGAAATTAGCAAAGGTTCCTGTAAAAGGTATTTTGCCACCTATAGTCATACCTGCCGCAAGTCCCATCATGTTTGCTTCCGCGATACCTACCTGATAAAAGCGTTCCGGGAAATCTTTTTTAAAGGCGTCCATTTTAAGCGATCCAATCAGGTCTGCACAAAGCGCAACCACATTTGAATTTGATTTCCCTAACTCATGTAAGCCAATGCCAAAGCCTGAACGTGTATCTTTTTTCTCGGTGAAGGTAAATTTCGTCATGTTAGTTTAGTGTTGTTGAAGGTCTGTAAATGCGGTGCGAAAGTCGTAAAATATTTTGTTTCTTCCGCGCCTGCGCACAAGATATTAGACGTTAGACTTTAGATATTAGACTTCAGTGATAGATTCTAACCTGAAGCTTTCAACTCAAAACCTAAATGCTCTTCAGCTGCTTAATAACCTCGATAGGATTTGAAGCACTGAAAACAAAGTTTCCGGCAACAAGCACATCCGCCCCAGCCTCTAACAATTGTTTGGCATTCTGCATGTTTACTCCACCATCGATTTCAATTTTAGCTTTTGAACCCGATTCGATGATGAGCTTTTTGAGCTGCTTTACTTTTGTATAGGTATGTTCAATGAATTTCTGCGCTCCAAAGCCAGGGTTCACCGACATCACGCAAACCAAATCAATATCGGCAATAACATTTTCCAACTCCACAATAGAGGTATGCGGATTGATGGCTACACCCGCTTTACAACCTAAAGATTTTATCTGCTGGATATTACGATGCAAATGCGGACACGCTTCTACATGCACCGAAATGTACTCCGCTCCTGCTTTTTGAAATGCCTCTACGTAATTCTCCGGATGAACAATCATTAAATGAACATCCATCGGCTTGGTGGCATGCCGCTTAATCGCCTCAACAACCGGAAGGCCCATGGAGAGATTGGGTACAAATACCCCATCCATAATATCGATATGAATCCAGTCGGCCTCACTACTGTTAATCATTTTAATTTCACGCTCCAGGTTTGCAAAATCAGAGGCTAAAACGGAAGGGGCAATTATGGGAGTTGGCATGCAGTAGTGTTGAGATGCAAAACTAAGATCAAATCAAATCTTTACCAGCTTGTAGGTAAATCTTTTGTTGTTTGAGAAGATCCGAAGAAAATAGAGACCGGAAGATAATGGTGACACATCGATAGCGGTTGAAAGGTTAATCCACGAAAAACTGATCTCGTCATCATAAACCAACTGGCCGGTTGCTGAAATAAGTTGAATTCTGCAAGATGATACTTCATTCGGATCGTATGGTTGGATAAAAACGGAACCTGATTGTATGGGATTAGGATATACTTCGAATATATTTTCCTGTGATTGTCGCTCGATATAATTGACCGCGGCCTGATAATTTGGAATTCCATATCCAATAAAATTATCCGGATTTGCAGCCTGCGAAGCCGATTGTCTGATGGCATTCATAATTTCTTTGCTGGTAAGCGAAGGATAACGTTGCCATAAACCCGCTACCAAACTGGTAATGAGTGGTGCCGATAAAGAAGTTCCACTGGATGAACCCAAAGATCCATTTAGTTGAATTACGCTGGTACCCGATCCCATGGCAGCAACATCGGGTTTGATCCTTCCATCTGCCGAAGGACCAATTGAGCTTGAACCGGATCGAACGCCCGAACTGTTTACATTGGCAATGGCCAATACATCTTTTGCATCAGCCGGAGCAGTGATAATTTGCCAGGCTATTCCACCTTCATTGCCCGCACTGCAAACAATCAACATCCCTCTATCGGCAGCAAGTTGTGCCGCTCTGCTAATGACTGTCGTGATACCATCCATGTCTGTCTTTGCATAATCCATTGAAGCATTATCAAAATCATAATAGCCAAGAGATGAGTTGATGACATCTACACCTGCGCTGTCTGCTCGCTCTGCTGCAAATAACCAATTGTATTCTTCGATTCGATACTCGGCCGCTACATCTTCTGTAACATAAAGTTGGTAGCGCGCATTGTACGCTCCACCAGTGAATGTTCCAGACTGAAAGGCAGCGATCACAGAGAATACTTGAGTGCCATGATCATCATACTGAAATATATTGCTTGTGTTAAAAACAAAATCCTTTGAAGTAGTCAGATCAATTCTGGATTCATCAAACAAAGGTTGAAAAGGTAATGCAGTGTTTACTCCCTGAAAGCCATCATCGAAAATAGCAATGAGCATACCTTCTCCTCGAAAACCATCCTCGTGCATTTTATCAATACCAATTTGCTGAAGTTGAATATCAGTAGCTTCAGTTGCCTTTGAACCTTGCGCTCTTTCTATTTCCTTCTTCCGACCGTTGATTAATAATTTTGCATTGGGTGCTACAAATTCAATGTGATCTACATAGGTAAGTGCTTCTATGGTTGGTAGTAGTGATGCATCACATTGAACTAATAAAGCATTCATCCACCGCGACTGAAAGTACGTTTCTGCTCCCGTGGCTTTTACTCCATCAATGTAATTTTGGTTTACAGGAAAATCAGTTTCCGTAACAACAATACTTTGTTTCGTTCTCCGGTCAATTGCGCGTTGAGAAAGAAATACCAGCGGATTTGAAACACTATACGATGAACCAACTTTATCTTTAAAAAAGACGACATATCGATTAACTGCTGCAAAAGAGCTTGAGGAAATAAAAAGAAAAACAGCAAAATATATTAATCTACTCAACACCATAAATCAGAATGGTTTGTTTATAAATCACTCCTTCTTCCACTATTTGTTGTCCGATACAACCTGAGTTTGTATCCGTACAATAAACGAGTTGCGTCTTTTCGTTGTGAACCAAACCAACGTTTTTGGCATACGATTCATAACGTTGATCAAGGTAAACAACAAAGTCTTCGTTGTCTTGCTGCTTGATGGTGATGCAATCTGCAAACGTAACATCGTTAAAGATTTTTGGCTCGGAACCTACCAGTTCATATTCCTCCGTACCTAAAGTATTAAAGGCATTGCCATTCCATTTCTTACCTACATGAAAAGGAAACACGAGTTTTACAAAATCAATATTTCCTTCTGCTTGTATGGCTCGATCGTTCACCACTCGTGATGACCATGTGTCTTTGTATGTCCAGGGTTCAGTTGCATTGTCACGAACGCTGCGATGAATAACATAGGTATAGTTTGATTCAGTATTGAAGAAAGAATCAATGACAACCGTTTTCAATTGATAAATAAAGGTATCGGGGTCGCCTAATGTGTAAATGATCTCGTTGACATCATAAATTTGATAGAAGCCTTTCCGCATCGGAAAATAATCTTTCCCAATGTCTACAGGATTTTCATCGGATGACGAATCGCATGAGGCGATGATCATGATCAGGACAACGAATATGTATTTGCTAAAATGCTTCACCTTTTCCTGTTTCTCAATATTCACTCAAATACACGATTTCTATGCAATTCAAAGTTTCACAAAGATATTTTAAACTTTGACTTAGTTTTGCGTACCATCAATTAAAACTATGCCGCTTAAAACGTTTGTAAAGGTAGGAAGTATTACTAATCTAAGTGACGCTCGATATTGTGCCGGAATGGGTGCCGACTTGTTGGGGTTCAATACCATAGAAGGAAAAGATAATTATTTATCCCCCAAACAGTTTCAGGAAATCCGTGGATGGGTAACCGGTCCGAAGGTAGTAGCAGAAGTATCGGGAGTTCAAAGCGGCAGCCAATTGGCAAGCATTGTCGAAAATTATCAACCCGATTTTCTGGAGTTGGGATTAGCTGAATTACCTTTCCTTTCCGGAAACACCATTCCCTTTATTCTTCGGATTGATGCTAAAATACCAGTAGGTAATTTAATCCAGCAACCTGATTTTGTTCTCGCGTCTTCATTCGTGGAAGGAATTAATTATCCACTTTTAATTGAAGTAACATCGTTAGCAGAAGCCGAACAGGCATTTCAACACTCTTCTATAAAAGGTATTGCTCTTCGCGGAAGTGCAGAGATAAGCCCGGGATTAAAAAATTATGACGAGTTGGCGGAGGTTTTGGAATTTCTTGATGTGGACTAATGTAAGGGCATAGGTTAAAATTCTTGCGAGCGTTCTAGATAACTTTTGTGTACGCAAGATTCTTACCTTCAATGCCTTTAATCGTTTCGTATCTACTGCTCCGGAGGAGCAACCTCTTTGTAGAAATTATTTTGATTAGGTGTATTTGACTCCGGAGGAGTCACCTCTTTGTGTTCATCAATAAAATCATTGTAACAATCAAGCGCGAAAAATCCTATTGCATTCGAAAATAGGCGGCTCCGCTGGAGCCGGATTAACCAATCTAACCATTGCTACTAAGAGATTGCTGCGCTGCAGCAAAGGGTATGGTGAAATTATCAGATATGGTTTGTAATAGAATTTATTTGCAACCTTGCTCTGCATTACTGTCGATAACGCATTTCAAATTGGCTTTTCTAATTTCTGTAACAGTGCTCAGGTCAGAAATCAAATCTATACCTATTGTCAATGGTGCGATGAATTAAATCAAGACCTAATTTTTTCTTGAGGCTTTGTATATACACTTCTATAGAATGATCGAAAAGGTAAATTTCTGAACCCCAAATATTACCCAGCAAATTTTCCTGCGAAATTACCTTATGTGGATTCTGAGCAAAAAAGAAAAGAAGTTCAAATTCAGGCTTGCTCAATGTTATTTCATGATTGTCCAATCGCACAGAATTTGACTTTCTGAAAATCTGGAGGGTACCTATCTTTAACTCGATAATACTTTTACGAATAATAAATCTTCGCTTCAGCACGGTGCTTACTTTATAGGTAAGGGCACGCAGACCAATTACCTTTTCAATAAAATCATCTCCCCCAGTATCCAACGCGGCCTCTTGATAATAACTTTCTGATTTTGCTGTAAGAAAAAAAATGTAAGTCTCTTCAAATCTTTTCATTCTCCTCAATGCACGACATACCTCAATACCATTCGGATGTGGCATCATAATATCCAGAATGATCAGATCGGGTAAAAAGTCATTCGCAACATCAATAGCATTGCTACTATCCTCCAGTGTCTTTACTTTAAAACCTTCTCGTTCGAGATTATATTCCAACAATTCCAAAATGTCACGATCATCGTCTACCACCAATATCCGAAACGGTCTTTTCTCGCGCATAATTCGTCTTCACACGAACTTACGATGACACTGTTATTTGAAATTTAAAATGAAATGATGTTGATGTGAATATTTCAACATGAACGGGTTGATCTAGTAACACAAGCTTTCAAGCAACTTACTTCTTCCCCAACTTCACTGCACGCGCAACGGCATCAGCAGTAATATTCTGATAGTTGACTGAAACAATAGAGGATGTTTCGATCCACTCTTCAATTTTCTCAATGTTCTTCTTCTTTATTTTCTTCAACACCGGAACACCCATTTGCTTTAGCGAAGCTGCATTGTAATGTTGTTCAAGCTGCGATTTCATAGGAACAACCATCAACTTCTTTCCAAGGTAAAGTGCTTCGGCAGGTGTTTCGAACCCCGCTCCGCATAAAACACCTTTACACGATGTCATGCTCTCAGCAAATTCATCTTTGTTGACCGGAAACACAGAAAGCTTTCCAACATGATACGGCTTGCGGGCGTGCTTCGAAAAGATATGCCACTTTACATTGCTGATCTTGGAAAGAATAGGTACTAATTTCTGATCATCATACGAAGGAAGGTAAACCGTATAATGCTCTTTCGTTTCAACTTTCGCTTCGCGGACTGCCGATCGGATAACAGGAGTAAAAATATTCTTGTCGTAATTTTCAAAATGAAATGACACGTATTTGTCTATCGGTGCATAATGATGCAACACCCACTCGCCCACCGGGTCAATCTTCTTCGGACTCGGTACCTTATCTGACAACAAAGCCGATTGATGACTCAATCCTACGCAAGGTATTTCACGCTTGCGACAAGCCCATGCAGTGATGGGTTCAAAATCATTAATCACCAAATCATACTTATCAACCGGAAACCGTTTCATTTCCTTATACACTTCTTTGGAACTGTTTTGCTTGAACGTTTTTAAAAAGTCGATACCACCACTTTTTCCAAAGAAGAAACTCAGACCCTTTGATTTGTACTTTACCGGATATGAAAGTTTTACATCGGCTTGAGCACCACTGACAAAAATATCAAGCGCACCATACTCTTTTAAAATTGGAATAACATCTTCTGCACGGGTAAGGTGCCCATTCCCTGTACCTTGTATGGCGTAAAGTATTTTCACTTTTTGATTGTTAAGAATTCGTTTACCAAGTCTTTAAAAATCTCATCATTATCCAGCTTATACCGAAGACGTTTTGGCAATTTCACGGACTGCGCCTGCTTATCATCCGCATATCGAAATATCTTCCAGTCTTTACCATCAAACTCCAAAGCGGTTAAGTTCTCAATCCAGTCTCCCGAATTTAAATAAATTACGCTTCCTTTTTCGTTTTCTATTTTCTTGATTTCAGGATGATGGATATGGCCACAAATTACATAGTCGTAACCATTTTCTATAGCAATATCGGCAGCGGTTTTTTCAAAATCATTTATAAAGCTGACAGCCGACTTCACACTATCTTTCACTCTTTTTGAAAGCGATATTTTTTCTCTTCCTAATCTCGTTAAGCACCAGTTCACAAAGGTATTGATCACAATTAAGGTATCGTAACCAACGGCACCCAGCTTGGCCAGCCATTTTGAATATTGCATGGTGACATCGAATACATCGCCATGAAAAATCCAGGCACGTTTGCCAGCCAGCTTCATAACCACTTTATTGTTGATATGGAATGAACCAAGCCGAAAGCCCGAAAACTTTCGAAGCATCTCATCGTGATTTCCGGTAAGGTAAATGATTTTGGTATTCTTGGCCAGAAGACCTGTTATGTGTTTGATTACCTGCATGTGCGACTTGGGCCAGTAGCGTTTGCTAAATTGCCACATGTCGATGATATCACCATTCAGAATAAGCTTTTTGGGATTGATTGTTTTGAGATAACGAAGCAGCTCTTCAGCGTGACAGCCGTAAGTTCCAAGGTGTATGTCCGACAATATTACGAGCTCTACATCTCGCTTCTTTTTCTTACCCATGCCTGCCTGTAGTGATCTCACAAGGTAATCTACCTTTGTGAAATCTCAAACCAAAAACTATAAAGAGGAGTCTTTAAACAAAAGTAAAATTTTATGGAGGAAGGTTATGGATGGGGGTGTTATGAAATTGTTACAGATTTAGTTGGCCACGAATGCACGAATAAAATGCATTTATTTGTGTATTCGTGGCAATGGATTTAAAATCTAAACCGGAGGTATTTAATCTTCTCCCCTTTGCTGGCAAACATCTCTTCGTATTTCGTTTTAATATCAAAACACTCAGGACGAAGATCAGATTGATAGACATCATTAGTGAACTTATAATCGAAGATGTCTTTTCGGTTTTCAAGTTCTTCTAATGTAAATTCATAGAAGCCCGTGTTGTCAGTCTTTAATCGGAAATAACTTCCAGGCTTAAGCAATTCTTTGAACTTGTTTAAGAAGCGGCTACTCGTCAATCTTCTTTTAATATCACGCTTGCGCGGACGAGGATCCGGAAAGGTCAACCAGATTTCATCTAACTCACCGGGCTGGAAAAAATTATCGATCAGCAAAATGGGTGTTCTGAGAAACGCCACATTCGTAAGACCTTGTTCAACCGCTAAGGTACTGCCCTTCCAGATCCGTTCGCCTTTAATATCAACACCAATAAAATTCTTTTCAGGGAAAAGTTTTGCCAACCCAATAGTGTACTCTCCTCGACCGCAGGCTAACTCTACTGTAATCGGATTGTCATTTTTAAAGTAAGTCGAACGCCAATTCCCTTTTATGCTTTCAAAAATATCTTCCTTCGATCGCTCAATTACATTGCTACGCTCTTCAATAATTCTAAATCGTTCCTGCTTTCTTTTCATAAATTTTCAATTTCCGCCACCACAAAAGTACTACCGCCAATAAAGATCATATCATTGGCGGATGCTCTCTCCTTTGCCATCGTAATCGCTTCGTTCACATTCTTAACATCAATTCCCGTCAGTCCATAACTTGCTGCCTGATCTTTCAATATTGCCGCATCTAAAGAGCGCGGAATTTTTGCTTCACAAAAATAGTATTCCGCTTCTTGCGGCAAAAGCTTTAATATGGAGCTAATATCTTTGTCTTTCACCATGCCGATGATCATGAATAGTCTATCGTATTGTTGTGCGTGAATCTGCATTATAATCTCTTTTATTCCATTTTCATTATGACCGGTATCGCAAATGATCAATGGCTTATCACTCAACTTCTGCCATCTGCCTTTCAATTTTGTTTGACTTACTACATTAGTCAGTCCATGCCCAACGGATTCATGTGGAATACTCCATCCTCGCGTTTGCAGAATATCAATCGCCTTTAAAACTCCGGCTACGTTTTTTTGCTGGTAAAAACCTTGAAGAGGTAATTTTAATCCATCAAATAAAACTGAATTGCTTTCTGAAATTCTAACAAGAGCCTCTCCATCCTCATCATATCGCTCAACATGATAATCATCGGCAGCGAAGTAGAGTGAGGCATTTTCTATTTCAGCCTTGTTTATGAACACAACATCAATACCCGTTTGCCTTTCGCTTACTACCACTGGAACATTCTCCTTTATAATCCCAGCTTTCTCGAAGGCAATCTTTTCCAGTGTATCACCCAAAATATCTTTATGATCCCACCCAATATTGGTGATCAAAGATAACTCGGGTGTAATCACATTGGTAGAATCCAATCGTCCGCCAAGACCTACTTCAATAATAGCAATGTCTACCTTTTCCAAAACAAAATATTCAAATGCCATAGCAACGGTAGTCTCAAAAAAAGATGGCTTTATATTTTCAAGCACATTTTCCATGCGGTTCACAAAATCAATAATGTAATGCTGTGAAACCGGAATGCCGTTGATCCGAATGCGCTCCGTAAAATCTTTTAAGTGAGGTGAAGTGTATAATCCGGTTTTATATCCGGCAGATTGAAATATTGAGGCGAGCATGTGTGATGAACTACCCTTTCCATTGGTGCCCGCAACATGAATCGATTTGAATTTTGATTGAGGATTTCCAACCGCCTCACACAGTCGCAAGGTATTGTTCAGGTCTGCTTTATAGGCAATTGATCCAATACGCTGAAACATAGGTAGTTTCTCGTACAAAAATTCAAGCGCTTCAGCATAGGTATTTAGCATGGCGCGAAAATACAGGTTCTTAGGATCATTTTAATTATTGGGATGATACGAGGAGCCACTCCTTAAAAATCGCTTGCATAAACTACCAGTTCCGTGTTAATTGCAAGTTGATTAATTCATAAGGTGTGTTCTGGACTCGCGATTTTGGTCTATTCGAAATAATTTTCTCCTCTGCCTTCGCAGTGTTTTACGTGTTGTACCTGGTGCGCGTCATTCGCATTGCCAGACAACTCAACAGTTCGTATGGAAAAATCTTCATTAAGCTCTCTTTACGGACAATATACTTTGCCTTGTTTATCATAGCCTTGCTGGGACCTTCATTTGGCGGATCGAAAAAGGAAGTAAAATCCGTTGGCAAAGACATTATTTTTTGTGTTGACCTTTCAAAATCAATGGATGCTTTTGATGTGCAACCAACCCGATTGGAAAAGGTGAAGTATGAAATGAAAAAGATTGTGGAGGCGTTCAGTTCGGATCGAATCGGAGTCGTGATTTTTTCATCGGAAGCCTTTGTACAATGCCCACTTACCTATGATCAAAATGCACTCAATCTCTTTATCGAAACCATGAACTCATCCTTGGTTCCGGCATCTGGAACGGATTTTGGACCACCCCTTCGTATGGCTTTAAAGAAACTGGAGGAAAAAAGCGATGGATCACCGAACGAAACAAAATCGAAAGTGATTATACTGATCAGTGATGGAGAAGACTTTGGTGAAGAAACGGATGATGTGGCGCGCGAAATAAAAGATCGCAGCATAAAACTTTTTACATTAGGAGTAGGCACGGAGAAAGGCGGGAATATTTATTCTAATAATCGATTGAAGGCTGACCGACAAGGTAATACAGTCGTTACAAAATTGAATCCAAAGGAACTGAACCAATTGGCCAATGAAACCGATGGAGAATATTTTGAAATAAATGAAAGCCGGAACGATGTTTCGCGTTTAATCAGTACCATCACTAAAATTGAGGGCGAAGTGCGCGATGCACGACAAGTTGATGTAACGGCCAATAAGTACCACTATTTTCTGTTGGCTGCGCTGATACTTTTAGTAATTGATATTTTGATTTCGATACCGACTGTTAAGATATGAAGTTTGTTTTTGGATTCGTATTGTTGTTCTCAATGGTCACCGATCCAACTAAGATCGCAGAGATCAATCGTGTAAAAAAAGAAGCGCGGTCAGCATATACTTCCGGAGATTATGCAAAAGCAATTGAAAAATATAAATACCTATCCGATTCGCTTCAGGTTACAGAAGATGAGATTATGCTCAACCTGGCCAATGCCTACTTCTTAACAAAAGATACTGCTTCAGCCTATCCGGGTTATCAGATGTTGACGAATAGCAGTCAATCACATATCAAATCAAAAGCATTTCAACAATTGGGAATTCTGAATCACCAAAAAGGAAAATTTGAAGAAGCGCTCAATCAGTTTAAGCAAGCCATCAAAGCCAATACGCAAAACGCAGATGCCCGTTATAACTACGAAGCGTTGAAGCGTAAACTTGACGAAAAGAAAAAACAGGATGAGCAGAAAAAGAAGGACGATCAAAATAAAAAACAAGAACCTTCTGAATATGCTAAAAAATTAAAAGCACAGGCGGAGGCATTGGCTGCTCAATTCAGATTTGAAGAAGCTCATAATTTGATGATGGAAGGCGCTAAGAAAGATCAAACCGTAATGTACTTTAAGGATTTCATCGATCGTTTAAATGATGTCATCACGATTAACAAAAAGTAATGAAAGCATTTGTTCTACTTATTTTCGCTCTGGCATTAACAAGCATAGGCTATGCACAAAATGCACAGGCCTATTTCAATAGCTCTGCAAACCTGTATGTAAAAGATAAGAAGGTAGAAGCCATGCAAACCATTCGCGATGGACTGACAAAGTATCCGAATGATGAGAAACTGAAAGCGCTGGGCGAGAAGATGAAACAAGAGAAGAAAGAGCAGGATAAAAAAGATCAGGAAAAGAAAGAACAAGAGAAGAAGGATAAGGAGAAGAAAGACCAAGAAAAGAAGGATCAGGAGAAGAAAGACCAGGAAAAGAAAGATCAGGAGAAGAAAGATCAGGAGAAAAAGGATCAGGAGAAGAAAGATCAACAAGAGAAGGACGAAGAGAAAGATCCTGAAAAAGATAAAAGTGAACAAGAGAAAAAAGATCAGCAAAAACAAAATGCGCCTGATCAAAAGAAACTAGAAGACATGAAGCTCACAGAAGATATGGCAATGAAAATATTGGAAGCCATGAAGAATCAGGAAAAGCAATACATTCAGGGTAATAAACGCAAGGCCACCAAAGCCAAAGACAAGTCTAAACCAGACTGGTAGATTCTCTTCCTTAAAATCCTTTTTGATCGTTTCGGGTTTGGTCGAGTATTGTAGATTGCACTAAAATTCTATCCGAAAACTTTAAATGCAAAACCCGAAAATTTAGGTTTCAGACTCCTAAATTGCACCGAAGTTTTGAATCTCAAACGAGGACAAACAACTTTATCTTATGAAAGAAGTCTATATAATATCAGCTGTCCGGACACCCATTGGAAGTTTTGGAGGAAGTCTTGCATCCATTTCCGCGACACAATTAGGATCAATTGCTTTTAAAGGCGCGCTCGAGAAAGCCGGAGTTGAAGCAAAGCATGTTCAAGAGCTATTTGTAGGTAATGTAATTCCATCTGGCCTTGGCCAGGCACCTGCAACGCAGGTTGCAGCCGGAGCTGGGTTAGGTTTTGAAATTCCATGTACCATTGTCAATAAAGTTTGTGCTTCAGGCATGAAAGCTGTTATGGTTGGCGCTCAATCCATTATGCTGGGTCACAACGATGTGGTACTTGCAGGAGGAATGGAGAGTATGAGCAATATTCCGTATTACCTTATGAAAGCGAGAACAGGCTATAAATACGGGCACGGTGAATTACTTGATGGACTTCAATACGATGGACTAACCGATGTTTACAATCATTGCGCAATGGGTGTATGCGCTGACAACACCGCCAAGGAGATGAACATCTCACGTCAGGATCAGGATGAATATGCTATCAATTCATATAAACGTTCGGCAGCCTCATGGGCAGAAAAGAAATTCAGCAATGAAATTGTTCCGGTTGAAATCAAAGACCGAAAAGGAAACATCACTTTATTCGCAGAAGATGAAGAGTATAAAAACGTAAGCTTCGAGAAGATACCGGGATTAAAAGCGGTCTTTACAAAAGACGGAACCGTGACGGCTGCAAACGCATCTACCTTAAATGATGGTGCCTCTGCCCTATTATTGATGAGTAAGGAAAAAGCAGCTGAGCTCGGCCTCAAACCCATTGCAAAAATAAAAGGCTTTGCCGATGCTGCACAAGATCCAATGTGGTTCACCACAACGCCTTCTATCGCCATACCAAAAGCTATTAAAATTGCAGGTGTCAATAAAAAGGATGTCGGCTTTTATGAAATTAATGAAGCCTTCTCTGCAGTTGCGATTGCGAATAATATGAAGCTTGATCTCGATCCAAAAAATGTAAATGTAAATGGAGGAGCTGTTGCTTTGGGTCATCCACTGGGTTCTTCCGGATCGCGTATCATTGCTACCTTAATCAACGTGCTGAAACAAAATAATAGCTCACTTGGTGTTGCCGGTATTTGCAATGGCGGTGGTGGTGCTTCTGCAATTGTAATTGAGAATATGTGATGTTTAAATACTAAATGTTAGACAATAGACTTTAGATGTTAGACATTAGAAGAGAAACAAGTAAAATAGTTTTAAACTTTGAAAAGAACCGGTGAAGCTTACCTTTCTTAAAATCAGAACCAATTCATTGCTGAAGAGAAACAAAACTTTGCGTGCTAACTTATCTTACAAGAAAGCGCAAAGCATCGGTATTATATTCAGTGTTGAGGACAAGATTAAACATGATGCCGTTAAGGAACTAATAAAGAAATTTGAGCACGATGGAAAGAGTGTACAGGTCATTGAGTTTCTGCCAAACAAAAAAGAGAACTACGAATTTCTATTCGATTTCTTCAGCGACAAAGACCTTTCCTTTTGGGGAAATATTACCTCTGATAGTGCCTTGAAGTTTTCTGATACTCCTTTCGATTTTTTGTATTACATCGATGGAGCGCCAAATCCGATGATCTTAAATTTACTGGCCCGTAGCAAATCAAAATGCAGGGTTGGGAAGTTTTGGGAAGAAGGAAGTCCGTTTTTTGAATTGATGATTGAATCGAACGGCAACATGCGCGCATTAATGGATAATATGTACACCTACACAAGTCAACTAAAATAATAATGAAAAAATTTTACGGAACAGGTGTGGCGCTGGTCACTCCTTTCACAGAATCACTTGAAGTCGATTACAAAGCACTGAAAAAGTTATTGAGCCATACCTCAAAAGGCGTAGATTATTTTGTGGTGATGGGCACTACAGGCGAGTCTGCTACGTGCACAGAAGAAGAGAAGAAAAAAATACTACAATTTGTAAAAGAAAATAATAGAAAGAATCTTCCTATCGTTTATGGCATTGGTGGCAATGATACAGCCAGTGTTATCAAATCGATTAAGTCAACCAACTTTGAAGGCGTTGATGCTTTGCTTTCTGTAAGTCCGTATTATAACAAGCCATCTCAGGAAGGTATCTACCAGCACTTCAAAGCGATAGCAAAGGCATGTCCTGTTCCG
>DAIQPD010000324.1:0-2848 GCA_036787535.1 Chryseolinea sp. | reverse complement strand
GTTGTCGGGTCATCTTCAAGGTCGTGTGTTATCGATGATCAGTAACATGATCAGGCCCAAACGGATTTTAGAAATTGGTACCTATACGGGCTACTCTGCCATCTGTCTGGCAGAAGGACTTCAGCCTGATGGCAAACTCATTACCATTGATGTAAATGAAGAATTAGAGAATCAGGTAAGAGGATATTTTGAAGCTGCACAGTTGAAGAACACAGTTGAATACACCATTGGAAATGCTGCCACCATCATCCCAACGTTATCAGGCGAGTTTGATCTTGTTTTCATCGATGCAGACAAAGAACAATACAGCAAATACTTTGACCTTGTGATCGATAAGGTAAGGCCAGGTGGAATCATCCTGGCCGATAATGTATTGTGGAGTGGAAAGGTATTGGATCCAAAGCCGGACAAGGACACGCGAGCAATATTGGAGTTTAACAACAAGATTCAGGCAGATATGCGCGTTGAGAATGTATTGCTTCCCATACGGGATGGTATTATGATGATAAGAAAGCTATCTTTACAGAACGATTAATTTTATGAGATTACTCCTCGCGCTATTTTTTGCTACCACATTAGTGGCGGCAGCGCAACCACCTCAGGTTCCGCACAAGATGAATTTTGCAGGCATCACGCTTACCATTCGCGATGATGCCCGAAAGGAAATTCAAAAAGATGTTGATGCTTTAACACAATCGCCTAAGCACTTTAACATTAAAGTGGAGCGAGCAAAAACCTATTTCCCCATCATCGAAAAAATTTTTGAAGAAGAGCGTGTGCCTGACGATTTTAAATTTTTAGTTCTTCAGGAAAGCGCCCTGATACCCGATGCCGTTTCAGTTTCAAATGCTGTAGGCTTTTGGCAGTTCAAAGATTTTACAGCCATGGAAATGGGAATGCGAGTCGATAAAGAAATTGATGAACGAATGAACATTGCTTCTGCATCGCGAGGCGCGGCACGATACATCAAGAAAAACAATTTCTATTTCAACAATTGGATATATGCCTTACAAGCGTACCAAATGGGAGCGGGCGGAGTTCTGAAAGTGGTGAATGAAAGTCAGAACGGTGCCAAGCACATGGAAATCAATAGCAAAACATATTGGTATGTAAAGAAATTCCTGGCACATAAAATTGCATTTCAAGATGCGGTGAGTGGCACCGGACAAATCCAGGTTATTACCTATCAGAATAGCAATAAAAAATCATTGGCCGATCTTGCAAAAGAAGTTTCAGTTGCCGAAGCTGATTTAACGGTGTACAATAAATGGGCGAAGAAAGGAGTCATTCCGGACGATCGACAGTATACCGTACTCATTCCGGTTATTGGAAATGTAAAAGACATTACCCTACCAACAACAGTAGCTGCTACTTTACCATCCGCGAAAGCGGAACCTGGAAAGGTGAATGTTGTAGGTTCGGCCAGCTTGGTGCAACCCGATAAGATTCGAATCAACGGTATTTCAGCAATCAAATCGAATGAGGGCGAGAATTCCGCCAGATTGTCCGAACGTGCTGGTGTAGACCTATCTGATTTTTTAAGCTGGAATGACATTTCGATCAGCGACCGCATTGTGCCAAATCAGTTTTATTTGCTCGGAAAGAAAAGGAACAGAGCATCCGAGTCCTATCACAAAGTGTCCTCAGGCGAAAGCCTATGGCAAATCAGTCAGCGCTATGGTGTGAAGATGAGTAAACTCAAAAAATTTAACCGCCTGGATTCAGATCGTGATGTAAAGCCTGATATGATGTTGTGGTTAACGGCCACGAAGCCAAAGGGCAGTGATAAAGCGGTGGAAGATAGTGAGGTTGTGATGGTGGATAACAGCCAAACATTTTCATGGGCTGTAAATCCTGAGCAGTCATCGGAAGCACCGGTTATCAGAGCAGCGGCAAGCATTAATAAGCCAATCACAAGTACTGAATCGCCTATCGTTGAAAAGAGTGCCACATCCCTGGAGGAAGAAGTGGAGACAGAAAATTCAGGCGATGATAATCAGGTAGTTAATCAGATAGCGACAAAAGATGAGCATAAAGTGCAAGCAGGTGAAACCCTTTACGGCATAGCACAGCAGCATAAGGTATCGGTAATGGATCTTGTTACCTGGAATAGCCTTAACCTTCAGGAAGGAATTAAAACAGGCCAGGTACTAAAGGTTATTGGTGAGAAACCAGAAATTGAGAACACAGCTAAAGCAGTTGAGCCTGCAATGAAAGCTGAAATACAACACGAGGTAAAATCTACTGACACGTTATACAGCATTGCACGTAAATATGGTGTAACCATACAAGACCTTATGGAATGGAATGATAAGAAGGATTTTACAGTTTCTGTTGGCGAAAAGCTAAAGGTCAATCAGAGGTAACTGAGTATTTTGGACGGATTCATTTAATTTCTTACGTTGCGGGCAGGATTTTCAGTATATAGCCACCATATGTTCTAAAAAAGAATATTTTTGTGGTTCTTGAGGCAGAGCGTGAGGACAGATTTACAAAACTTTGATGCAAACGGATTTTAAAACAATAGATTTAGTCATGCTGGTTGATGACAACGATACTGATAATTTTATCAGTAAGCGTATCATTGAGATCACAAAATTCTCCAGTCGTGTTGAAGTAAAAGGTTCAGGTAAAGCAGCACTTGATTACCTTAGGGAAAATCAGGGTAACGCAACGAATCTTCCCAGTCTTATCTTTTTGGATATAAACATGCCCATTGTAGATGGTTTTGTTTTTCTATATGAATTTGAAAAATTCAATGAAGTTGTACGCAATAAGTGTAAAGTAATTATTCTTTCAAGTTCTGACAACAAGCGTGATATCGATAAGATTGTAAATAACAATCACG
>DAIQPD010000323.1:0-2896 GCA_036787535.1 Chryseolinea sp. | reverse complement strand
GAAAGTGCGCGCATCTTTTCTATCCTTATTTTAATTCTTGGAGTTTCACCTTTGCTTGCACCGACTTTTGGAGGATTTATTACAACTACTTTAGGTTGGCAGTCCATATTCCTGATTCTGGGTGGTCTTACTGTTTTATTGTTGATAGTAGTATTCATTTATCTACCGGAAGGACATCAACCCGATCCTACAATCTCGCTCCAACCCAAACCAATTATTGAAAATTTCCTAAGTATTCTTCAGAATGCACAGTTCAATACCTATGCATTTGCGGGTGCGTTTTCATTTGCCACATTGTTTATTTATGTAGCTGGTTCACCCATCATCTTCATGGAGATCCATCATGTTGATCCGAAAACGTATGGAGGAATCTTTGCTTTGTTGTCTGTTGGATTTATTGGAAGTAGTCAGCTGAATATTCTGGTTACGAAAAAGTATTCGAGTGATAAAATATTTAGAGTTGCCATGTTCTGTCAAGTAATAGCTGGAATTGTATTCTTCTTAGGTGTGTGGACTAACTCTTTTGGATTGTATAGCACCATCGCAATGTTCTTTATTTGTTTGAGTTGTATTGGCTATATTAATCCAAATGCGAATGCCCTCGCGCTTGCACCCTTTACCCGAACAATTGGAAGTGCTTCTGCGCTGATGGGCTGCACTCAAATAGGTATCGCAGCACTATCATCATTTGGTGTAGGACTTTTTAATTCTACCGATGCAATACCCATTGTTACCTTAATGGTTCTGACTTCATCAGTAGCATTATTAATTTTACTCTTCGGACAGAAACGAATCGGAAAGGAAGTTGTACTGGCGAATGCAAGTGCCGAAAACGCTGCTCATTGATTTAAAATCATTACTCTATTTCTTCTTTTTAAAACTATACAGGTAAGGAGCTTTATGCGCGCCACCAGAATAGTGTTTCTCATGCCGAATCAAAACATCGGAGGCTAATAACTTTCGTTGGAAGGTTGTTCTTCTTAGCTCAGTTCCTAAAACAGCTTCGTATACTTGTTGAAGATCTTTCATCGTGAATTTCTTAGGCAACAAATTCATTCCGACAAGTTTGCGGTCCAGATTATCGCGTAGGGTCTCAATTGCTTTTGCAGCGATCTCTTTATGATCGAAAATTAACTTTGGTAATTTGTTAACCGAATACCATTTGCATGAATCGGATAGTGCGTCTGGTTTAGGTGTTACGTTTTCGTAGTTAATCAAAGCATAATACGCAACAGATATAAACCGATCGAGCATCCAATGATCTTTATCAGGCTGAATTCCATTGGCTACTAAAATTTCCTTCATTGAATTGGACTGACTACGCTTCAAGTCACCAAACGTGTGAAATTGTTCAAGGTATATATTGGCCAATCCGGTTCGTTCTTCAAGTCCTCTGCTTACGGCATCATTGAGATTTTCATTGATTCGAACGAACCCACCCGGCAAAGCAAAGAAGCCAGTGTTGTGATACTCCATGATCAGAATCTTCAACTCATCGCCAGAGAAACCGAAAATAACAGAGTCGTATGCAATGTGAGGTAGGTAATCTTTCGGATTCATTTAATGCCTTTCCTCAAAAATAGTTGGGAGTTATTCAATAAACTAATTATCATTGTTACATATTGAGACAATAATAACTAATATTCTTTTTGCAATGAAAAAACCACTTTACCTGTTGGTGATCGCAGTAGTCACTGCATTACCTCTGCTTGCGCAGAACAACAATGGATTTCCTATTCAAGCCACAACCGATCGTGGTGTTATTGAAGGACTTTACGACACAAAGTCCGGACTTCAAACTTATTTTGGAGTACCCTTCGCTAAACCTCCGATAGGTAATCTTCGATGGAAGGCACCACAACCCATGGAAAATTGGAAAGGAGTTTTGTCTACTAAAGCATTTGGTCCAAGACCAGTTCAGGCTATTGTTTTTGGTGATATGAATTCGCGTTCGAATGGTTTGAGTGAAGACTGTCTTTATTTGAATGTATGGACACCGGCAAAGCGCAACACTACTGGCTTACCTGTGCTGGTTTACTTTTACGGTGGTGGGTTTGTTGCAGGTGATGGATCGGAACCACGCTACGATGGAGCGAGCATGGCGAAGAAAGGTATTGTAGTAGTGACGGTAAATTATCGCCTGGGAATCTTTGGATTCTTTGCTCATCCTGAGTTGAGCAAAGAGGCGTCTTATAAAGCATCTGGTAACTATGGACTTCTTGATCAGAATGCCGGTCTATTATGGGTTCAAAAAAACATCGCAGCATTTGGTGGTGATCCGAAGAAGGTAACGATTGCTGGTGAGTCAGCAGGTTCTGTTTCAGTGAGCGCGCAAATGGCTTCACCACTTTCAAAGAATTTAATTGCAGGAGCAATAGGAGAGAGTGGCTCTGGAATGGGCACATTATCAGCAGTGCCCTTGACAGAAGCAGAGAAGACTGGGTTAGAGTTTGCCACGAAGGCGGGTTATCCAACACTGGCTCAATTGCGAGCGCTGAGCACACGTGATCTTTATGAGATCTATGCAGAGTCAAGGCGATTTGGTTTTCCTGCAGTGATTGATGGATACTTCTATCCGAAATCTATGCTTGATATTTTCAAAGCCAAAGAGCAGGCTCAAGTGCCTTTATTGCTTGGATGGAATTCGGCTGAGATTCCGGGTATGGCATTTATGCAAGGTGCCCCTTATAATGAAGAGAGTTATATTAAAAAAGTAAAAGAAGCATATCCGACCGATGCGGAAGAAGTATTAAAACTTTATCCGCATGGAAATGAAAAAGAAATTGAATGGTCAGCTACATCGTTGGCTTCCGATCGATTCATTTCATACAGCACATGGAAGTGGTTTGATATTCATCGTAAGACGAGTTCACAAAAAGTGTATCGTTATTTGTAC
>DAIQPD010000100.1:0-14579 GCA_036787535.1 Chryseolinea sp. | reverse complement strand
ACAGAAACATAATAGACTGCACCAATCGATGGAGAACCATACGCTTGATAAATTTGATTATTGAAGATGTTATTTCCGCCTATCTTAATAATCGATTTCATAGACTGCACTCGGTAACTAACCTGTGCATCAAATACTGAGTAGGCATTGATTGTTCCCGGACGCATTTGATTGAATGTTCCGTACCACTCAAAAGTATCTTGCCAGCGCCATGCTACATTGAAGCCAATATTTTTGGTTACTGAACTATTGCCAAACGTTACGGCTGTTCTGAATTTCGGAGTATTAAATCTTGGTATTTGATTCGGATCCGCATTTCTTAAATTAAACTCTGCCCATGTTCCATTGGCACCGATTGTGAAATTCTTCGGCAATAAATAAGTAAGACCAAGTGTAGCACCTTGTGAAGTAACGCGATCACCTGCATTGGTATAAAGCTGGAATAAATGACTATCACCAATCAACAAATCGTTCGCAGCTTCTGGATTGATTAAGCCATCTTGTCCAATTATTTCGTGTTGAGGCTGCATAACAACCTCATTCAAAATAAAATCTTCATAACTGCTGAAATAGTAATTAACATCAACCAGCAACTTGCCAGCAACTAACCCCTTGTAACCAATTTCAAAAGTCTGAACGCGTTCTGGCTTAATGTATTCCACATCTGATTTTACCAGCATATCTTTAGCCTGATCGAGTGCCTGATCATGAGTGGCTCCACCACCCAGTGCGCCATAATACGTACCAAAGAATGGATTTAGCGAAGCTGTAGTGAATGTATTCTCATACACATTCATCCCTTTGCTGTTGTCGGGTACACCTCCGAGAATCGTGATGGGGCCGGCATTCAATTTAATATACTGATCTCCCGGAGTTGGATTCCTGAATCCTGATTGAAATGATGTTCTGAAGTTATGATTATCTGTCACTGAATAAACAGCGGATGCACGCGGAGTGAATCGGCCATCAAAGTTTTGATTTTTGTCATAGCGGATGGATGCTGTGAGTTTAAGCTTTTCCGCGATCAGTTTTTTAGAAAGCTGTGCAAACGCTCCTCCTTCTTTAATGGTTACTTTGTTATCTACATCATCGTATAAGGTACCGTTGGTAAACATATCATACATCCGAAAATTACCGCCAATCAATACATCAATAACTTTAATCTTGTTACTGAAATCGTATTGTCCTTCTACATGATATAACTTACTCTGACTTAAAATGCCAGCACCACCCATTCCTTGAATTGACACCAGTCTTTCTTTCTGTACATTAAAATCATCCGAACCAGGTAAAAATCTTCCCTGATCTGCAAACGCTCTTGCTGCTGAATGATTGGATGCTGTAACGCCACCAATATTACCATTAAAGGCTTCTTCATATCGGGTGTACCACATATTATCAGCCTGATCCGCGCTAACAATGTTATTACTTAAATCCTGCACCCATGTCCGGTTTATGAGTTGCCCTAAACCTTTTCCGTTATACGAATTATTGGAGTCCTCAATATTGGCGTACGCTCGAATAAAATAATTACTTCCACGCATCTCTACGCGATGCTGCTGAAAATTAAAATCATTAAGTTGAAAGCGATTACTTCCTGTATACGCTGCACGTCCTTGATTGTAATTATACTGATAAATTAATTCAATATTTTCTGTAACGCGATAGTGTAGTGCTCCATTCAGCTTTACGCTATACACATTGTAGTCCAAAAGGTCACGTTCCTCATATCCTGTTCTGGATACAGGACCAATACCAGGAAGATCCCGAGCAGAATCATCACCATAAATATTCAGTGCATTCCGGGCAGGATTTGTATCACTTCTATTTTCAGCTGGATCGCTCACATCCTCATAATTTGTTGCATACCAGTCCAAGCCTGTGAAGTATGATGCATTTAGTTTAAAAGCAAAACGATTATTGAATGCCTTAGCATACCGAACAGAGAAATCATACAGTCCATGTGGATCAGCATATTTTTCATTTATGTGATTAACGCCCACTTTAGCCTGCACACTAAGTCCCTGATATTGAAAAGGACTTTTTGTATTCATCATCAATACGCCATTGAAGGCAACGGGACCATAAAGTGCTGAAGCTGAACCCGGAATTAATTCCGCACTTTCCATATCTAAATCAGATGAGCCAAATAAATTTCCAACCGCGAAATTTAATCCAGGTGTCTGATTATCTACCCCATCAACAAGTTGAAGGAAACGAGCATTACCCGTATCATTGAAACCACGCGTGTTAATTTGTTTATAGGTAAGTCCGCTTGTCACCATTTCAACTCCTTTTAAATTTTGAAGTCCTTCATAGAAGTTGATGGAAGCCGTTTCACGAATATCTTTGCCATCCATCTTTTCAATGCTTACAGGCGATTTTAAAATACTCTCTTCCACCCGAGAAGCTGAAACAACGACTTCATCCATAACTTCCGTTTTCGGAGTAAGGCTGATACTGAGTTGCTGGGAAGCATCCGTCACTTCAATCTCCTGGCGTTGATACCCGATGACAGAAACCACCAATGTAAAGGGAGCAGCTACGGAGGAACTTAGTGTAAAATTTCCTTTCCCATCGGTAATTGTTCCAATCAATTTTCCTTTGATTGAAATATTAGCACCGATAACCGGTTCGCTAGATTCGCTGTCTTTAATAGACCCGCTTAAACTCGTCTGCTGTGCTTGCAGAGCAATGGAACCCATTATAAAAATCAGAAGTAAAAATTTTTTCATTCGAAATAATTTAGATGGTTGAATTGTATTTATTTGGTTTAAGGTTTTTTCTTAAGATGATCATACCCTGTTGGAGAACGCATGTAGCTTTTTTCAATACGCTCTGCTAATCCCTTGTAAAATGCTGGGTCCGTTGGCGCGGTGGTAGAGAGCCCATCCACGTATCGGTTGTATAAACAGAAGAGCGCAGCAATTAACACGGTGTCATGAATTTCCACATCGGTTGCTCCAGCCTTTTTTGCTGTATCAACAGATTGTGTTGTAACGCTCTTTCCGCTTTGCTGGACCTGCCCGGCAATAGTGAGTAAGGCTTTCATTTTATCGCTTACCGGTGCACTTGATATGTCTTGTTTTATTTTCTGCGTAGTATCACATTCACCCAGTAACAAATCAGCAGCAGCCGTGTGTGCGGTTGAACAAAAACGACATTCATTGCGATGCGAAACAATTGTTGCAATCAACTCACGCTCCGCTTCTGTCAACGTATTTGGCCCACGTAATAAAAATTGAGTCAGGTTGCGAATTGGTTCTGCGGTGTCTTTTCGATACTCAAGCAATCCCGTTATTCCGGGTAAATGTTCTTCGACTTTTATATGGGGCATAATAAAAAAAATTTATTTCAAAAACGGTGGTTGCCGAACTTAACCCAAAAAGCACGGACAACCCCGTTTGTGTTTAACAACACTACATTCTTAATTGATATCTGAAGAAGTGATTGCAAAATGAACTTGCAATGAGACCAGTATTAAATTTCTGGTCAGTGTAATTTGCCTATGAAAATGAAGTGAAATGTACACTGATCAACACGTTATATTACCTGTTGTACAGTATAGAATCTCGCTTCAATACAAAGTCAAATTGTGAATTAGGAAATAAAATCAGGAGGTGGTGAAAGCACAGGGTAAGCCGCTACAATTACTTTGAATTGCTCATTAGGATAAAGAGTTGCAACTAACGCTGTTGGTGGCGATGGAATAATTGAATTGGAGGCCGGAACAAAATCCTTTAACAAACTTCCAAAAAGCTTCAATGTCTGTTTGGAAGATATTGGAATATCAGTTGATAATTTAGCAAACCCAGACATAAAACTAAAATTTTGTTTTGCCTTATTATCCCGGATACAAACAACATAAAGCGTGTCATTTTTTAATCCCTGTTTTACCAACTTATAAAATTCACCGTTGTGAACGAATTCACCATTTACTCTTTCGAAACCTTCAGAGTCAGACAAATAGGGAATGGCGATAGGGATTTTAATAGTAATCGTTTCATCTGTAGAGTATGCTTCGGAATCCAGTCTTTGTATCAGCTCTGTATTCGCTTGAAAACGCAAGCCCAAATACACAAAATAATACCCTACCATCTGAAAGATGAAGACAGCTAAGAACAATATGGCGAATACTTTTTTCAGTCGGCTCCGTGGTAATAATCACATATATCGGAAAAATATTTTAAATCGCAATAACACGCACTTGAATATTGTGATTATTCAAGTGCTTCCACATCTGCCTTTTTGCGATTGCTTAGAAAAATCATACCGATAATAAAACATATTGCCGCAACACCTATCGGATACCAAAGCCCGGCAAACGGATCACCAGAAGGATTTGATTTAGTCTTGCTGGCCTCGTATAATATTGTAGCAATAAAAGGTGTCAAACCTCCAAACACCCCGTTGCCTATATGGTAAGGTAGCGACATTGAAGTGTACCGGATTTTAGTTGGAAATAACTCAACAAGGAAAGCTGCAATAGGACCATACACCATTGTGACTAGAACAATTTGAATGAGCACCAATCCGATCATGCTCCAGTATGAATCGGTACCAAGCGTTACTTGTTTTGTAATCTCAGGTTTAATTTCATCAACAGGCTTTCCGTTTTTTGATAGTACCGAAGTGGATGTTTCCTTCAAACTCGTACCATCTGTAAATACTTTTGATGTGTTTGTTATCTGAACAGAGTCACCTTCCGTGTTGACGGAATATGTTGTTGATGATGTGTGATCCGTTACGATCTCCTGCTTTATAGATGTATCTGCCTGATCGTACATCATAATGTAGATTGGCCTGTATAAAATTACGGCCATTATCATCCCTATCATCATAATTGCTTTCCTTCCAATTCGATCAGACCACCAACCAAAATAAATAAACAAGGGTGTGCCTATGAGCAATGCAATCGCGATGATATTTCTGGTTTGAATAAAATCGATATTGCAAGTCTTTTCAATAAATGACATCGCATAGAATTGCCCGGTATACCATACAACACCTTGACCGGCAGTAGCACCAAACAATGCTATCAGCACAAGCTTTAAATTTTCTTTGTTGCCAAAACTTTCCTTTATCGGATTTTTAGAAACTTTACCTTCAGCCTTAAGTTTAGCAAACATTGGAGATTCGCTCATCTTCATTCGAATGAAAATGGATACTATGACCAATACCGCTGATAGTATAAAAGGTATTCTCCACCCCCATTCATTAAAAGCACTGATCTCCATATTCTGACGAACGAGTAAGATCACACCGATAGAAACAAAAAGTCCCAGACTAGCAGTAGTCTGAATAAAGCTTGTGTAAAAGCCACGTTTTGCTGCAGGTGAATGTTCGGCAACGTAAGTTGCTGCTCCACCGTACTCCCCACCCAATGCCAGGCCTTGCAGTAATCTTAAAACGAGTACAAGAATTGGAGCAAGTATACCAATGGTTTGATAGCTTGGAATTAATCCGATGGCGAATGTAGAGCCACCCATAAGAACCAGCGTAACAAGAAAGGTATATTTTCTTCCAACCAAATCACCCAATCTTCCAAAGACAATAGCACCAAAAGGACGAACGATAAAACCAACAGCAAAAGTAGCCAGCACGGAAAGATATGCTACAGTTGGATTGGACTGTGGGAAAAACTGTTCCGATAAAATGGTAGCGAGACTTCCAAAAATGTAAAAGTCATACCACTCAATGAGTGTACCTACAGAAGACGCTGTTATGACAAACCAAAGTGTTTCTTTTTGTTCCTTCGTGATCGCTGTTGTTTCCATTCTATGTTTTTACAATCTTCAATCATGAAAGATAAGCAGAAATCAAAACCATGCAAATCAACACCAACTCATCAGGATAAACTGCTGCACGATATTTCGCATAAAAAAAGGCTGACCTTTCAGTCAACCTTTTGGTGATATTTTAATTTGAACTATTCATTTAGTCCCAATTCTTTGTAGCGCTTTTCAATTCGCTTTAATTCGGCCTGATTATCAAGATCGGTATACATAAGAAACAATGCATCTAAAACAGTCTGATCACTTGGATTAATCTTTTCACATCTCTCCCAATATGGAAGAACACCTTTTAATTTTTCAACGTAGATGGCATCAAGTTCAAATCTCTTTTTCTTATCCGCTGCAGATATACCTAACGCATTCATCTGATCTTTTACTGCTTTCGCATCTTTATAAGCAAAACGTGCCAGTGCCAATGCTGACTCGAAATGCTTTGGATCTGCCTTCAATGCATTTTCAAAATTCTTTTTTGCTTCAGCTTCTTTTCCAAGCTCATTATTAAGCATTCCCAATAAATAATTCTCTTGTGCATCATTTGGATTCAGAGCTAATTTTGCTTCAATAATTTTGGATGCCTCGTCATACCTTTTCAACTCAATTAATGAATTAAGTTCAACGATCTTCATATCTGGCTGATTGGGTACTACTTTCAAAACGGCCCTGGCATCAGCCAATGATTGCTCATAATTCTTGTCTTCATATTCCAACAACGGGGCCATTGTTATGGCCTGTGCCTGACGGCCGCCTTTCTCAACATATTTCCTCAAATAACCAGAAGCTTTCGCGCGATCTTCGCCATTGTATGCTGCGTACCCGGCATACTGGTAAAATACAGTATCCCCGTTAAACTTAATACCTTTCTCAAATTCAACCAGAGCTTCAGCATACTGTTCTTTTCCAAACAGCTTATCACCTTTAACTAAATAAGTCTGACTGATTGAGCTTTTTACCTGGTCATATAAAATCGGTAAACCATTAACATCCGATATGTAGTAGGTGTTTGATTTACCACCTGATATTTCTTCTGCCTTTTTAAATGATTCACCAGCAATCGTAGCTAAATCTTCTGTTGAGGTGTAGGTAGAGGTTGTATCCAATGCTCCATAAATTATGCCGCGATAGAACCATGTTTTACCATCGTTCATTGTTTTTTCATAAGTAGTGGCTGCATCAATCGAGGCTTTAGCTTCATCATACTTTTTTGCCTTCAAAGAAGCCAATGCTTTGTTGGGGTTTGGCTTCACTTCTTTCTGCGCCAAGGCAAGAACAGGTAAAGCGATAAGTGCTGCAATTACAATCTTTCTCATTGTTGGTTATTCATTAAAAATCAAAACTAGTTATTCCGGATTATTTGTTTCAGGTTCCTGATCACTTTTTTGTGTTTCTATATTCTGGATTTTTTCCACTGAAGAAATCCGGTCATCATCATTCAGTTTAATAAGTCGTACGCCCTGTGTAGCTCTGCCCATTACTCTGAGCTCGCTTACTGCAATTCGGATGGTGATACCTGAACGATTAATAATCATCAATTCATCCTCATCCACAACTTGCTTGATGGCAACAAGCTTGCCAGTTTTATCGGTTATGTTAATGGTCTTGACTCCTTTCCCACCTCGCTTTGTAATACGGTAGTCGTCTATAAGCGACCGCTTTCCATATCCATTTTCAGAAACTACAAGCAAGTTAGCATCTTCGCGATTAATGCAAACCATACCAATTACCTTGTCGCTGTCGGAATCAAGTGATACGCCTCTTACACCCGCTGCCATACGTCCCATTGGCCTAACATCAGCTTCATTAAAATGAACAGCCTTGCCTTCGCTTTTCGCTATCACAATATGATTCTTACCATTTGTTAATGAGGCATTTAACAATCGGTCTCCATCATGGATAGTGATGGCATTAATGCCACCCTGACGAGGTCTTGAATACGCTTCGAGTGATGTCTTTTTGATGACACCTTTTTCTGTGCAGAGGATTACAAAATTGTTGTTGATATACTCCTCGTCAGATAAATTCTTGATGTTAATAATGGCTCTTACCGTTTCCCCTTGCTCAATGTTGATGAGGTTTTGTAGCGCGCGTCCTTTGCTGGTTTTATTACCTTCCGGGATTTCATATGCCTTCTTCCAGTACACTTTCCCCAGGTCCGTAAAAATCAAAAGGTAATTATGGGCATGAGCAATTATAAGTTGCTCCGTAAAGTCATCTTCTTTCGTTACCACACCTTTCGAACCAATACCTCCTCTGCCTTGTGTTCTGTATTCTGATAACAAGGTCCGTTTTGTATATCCCTGATTTGAAATAGTGATCACCATCTCTTCATTCGGAATCATATCTTCCATAGTGATGTCATCATCGCTGTGCACCACCAATGTTCTTCGGGCATCACCGTAGCGTTCCTGAATTTCTGTTAATTCATCCTTAATGATTTGCATTCTTAACGATTCATCATTTAGAATAGCATTCAATTTATCAATGAGCGCTTTGATTTCATTATATTCTTGAAGGATCTTATCACGCTCCAAACCAGTAAGGCGTTGAAGACGCATTTCCAAAATAGCTTTCGCCTGAATTTCAGATAATGCAAACCGGGTTATCAAACCATCTCTCGCAGCATCCGGATCTTTTGAATTTCGGATCAAACTGATTACCTCATCCAAATTATCGAGCGCAATAAGGTAGCCTTCTAAGATATGTGCTCTGCGTTCTGCTTCTGCTAATTCAAACTTCGTTCTGCGAATCACCACTTCATGACGGTGCTCAACGAAATACTTAATGAGATCCTTAAGGTTAAGGGTTTGTGGGCGGCCTTTTACAAGCGCCACATTGTTTACACCAAAAGAGGTTTGAAGCTGAGTGTATTTGAATAAGTTATTGAGAACAACGTTCGGAATGGCATCCCGCTTCAAATCATATACAATCCGATAACCATCTCTGTCAGACTCATCACGCAAATCGGAAATACCTTCTATCTTTTTTTCATTAACAAGGGCTGCAGTCTTCTCAATCATCATGGCTTTGTTCACCATGTATGGGATTTCAGTAACGATAATCTGATCCTTCCCAGTTGGAGAGGTAACAATCTCAGCCTTAGCGCGCATTACCACTTTACCTCTTCCTGTTAAGAAAGCTTCCTGCACACCGGAGTATCCATAAATTATTCCACCTGTTGGAAAATCGGGAGCGGTGATGTGCTTCATCAACTCCTGAACGGTTATCTCATTATTGTCGATGTAAGCATGAATACCGTTCACAACTTCTGTAAGATTGTGAGGCGCCATGTTGGTTGCCATACCCACAGCAATACCCGAAGAACCATTCACCAGAAGGTTAGGCATCTTGCCCGGAAGCACAGTAGGTTCTGTTAATGAGTCGTCAAAGTTAGGTTGAAAGTCAACCGTCTCTTTGTTGATATCGGCAAGCATTTCCTCGGCAATCCGCTTTAGGCGAGCTTCGGTATAACGCATTGCCGCTGGGGAATCTCCATCAACGGAGCCGAAATTTCCCTGGCCATCAACCAATGTATATCTCAATGACCAATCCTGAGCCATGCGCACCATAGTATCATAAACAGAAGCATCTCCGTGCGGGTGATACTTACCCAATACTTCCCCAACAATTCTCGCTGATTTTTTATGCGGCTTGTTATAGTTAACACCTAAATCCTGCATCCCATAAAGAACTCTTCTGTGTACTGGCTTCAGACCGTCACGTACATCAGGTAATGCGCGCGAAACAATAACTGACATCGAGTAATCGATGTAAGCTCCGCGCATTTCGTCTTCAATATTAATCGGGATTATACTTTGTCTTTCCGGGGGTAGGCCACCTGTCTCTTCTGCCATGAATGATCGTTGTTTTTAGGCTTAATTTAGCGCTTTTTAAAGCTGTGCAAGATAGTGAAATTTGTTAATTGTTAATGGTTAATTGTGAATGGAAAAGGATGAAATTCTGGCGAAATAACTGCCGACTATTAACCCGTAATTCTTGCTCTAATACGGGTCAATTTTTCTCTTATTTTTTCCTTTGTATTTGATTAGGACAGGATGATTTTCCCCATAGTGTGGATTCTGTTTCTTGTAGATTGGGTGTACTCTACTTCTGTATTCACGATTACCATGAGCATGATTCATCTGAGCTTTACAAGTCTTCACTACGCATCTTCTCAGTTCTGGAAAACGATAGCTCGCACCTATGTTAATGTAAAATGCATTGAACTTATGCGTTACACTTTGTCCAAGCTCGGGTAAGGAAATTTTATAGCTTTTAAGTTCATACGATGGACGTACGAAGACACGAAAGTACTCAGAAAAATCACGCTCAACAGTTGCTCCTAAATTAATGAAGACCCCCTTTTTAATTAAAGACTTGTCAAAACTATTGCCCAAACCATACCCCCCAACCTGTGCATCAACCACCAATGAATATTCATAATACCGATACACCGTTCCGCCAACCATACCAAAGTATTTCTTCAGCCATAGACTTGAAACTTCAGGAGTATAATTGTTGATTTGATCACCATGAGCAGTGGGTTTAAATGTCCCGATGTGAGTGTATTCAATGGAGTACCCTCCTCCTATTCGATAGCGATCAAATTCAACGTGAAGTGTTGCCTTGATGGGGATATTAAAAGCCTTGCTCTTGAAACCAAGTTTGGTTGTATTAGCATCAATTTGAGAACTTCCTGGCTGTGAAGTAGCTGTAGAATACGTAGAAGTATTGAACCAATTGGTGTTGCCGTTTCCTGAATTAGTTCCTGCAAAAATGCGGGGCAAAGAATCCGGGTTTTGCAGTATACCAAAACCGCTTAAGTCGTGCTTAAATTTTGTGCTTCCATAGCCTGTACTGATACCTATTGTTACTTTACTGATGATCTTACGAAAAAGGCCTATACCATTCCGATCAACATAGAATTTTTCTAGTGGAATGGAGATGTCTTTATCATCCTGAGCGAATACATCCGTAGCACCAGACAGGCTAACACAGGCAAAACAAAAAATGATGACAATACGCTTCAGAAAAATAGGGTTAAGCTTTCTAAACAAAAAATATAAGCCAGTTAGAATGGCCTTTAATGCCTAAAATTAAACCAATTTGTGTAATCATCCTACTTCGTAAGACATACGAATTTTCAACGAAAGACCCGGGATGAAAGTATGTAAGGTAATCAGGAAACAAAATTGCCGATCGTTGACCTCTAACGTAAAGTAACTTCATCCATTCGCCTACAAGCTTCGTGCGAAGCGAATGGATGAATACTTGAATTACTCTTCAATCAAGATTGTTTTTACATCGACAGCGCTAGCCTGGAAAAAACCCAATGCTCCGTTCGAAAGATTGTTACGTGAGTTTGAAGGCGGCTGACTGAACAAACCACCATCATTGTTCATCAGGCTTTGTAAATCCAAATAGTAGATGTAACCAGCGCGTGAAATGCTGTACATCTCGATGCGTGCCGTATCGTTTAGAGCATAATACACAGGAGAGCCTAAGCCTTCAATCGTTTCACCTAAAATTTTATCATCAGCGAAATAAATATCATTATCGTTGTATACTTTCAGAGAATCGTTGCGAAAGAATTTAAACAGGTAATAGTTCTCTTCATCTTGTGGCTCCGTCATGTATAGTAATGCTTCGTAAAACTTGGTATCCTCTTTTGGATCCTCCTCTTCATCAGGATTTATCTGATAACCTAGTGAATCGATTCCACTAGTCGCAAACAGCTTATCCTGGGCGGTATAGATTTCTCCATCTACTTCAACTGTAAGTGTATAGGTTCTTCCGATTTCGCCATTGAAGCTTACATCAGGTAAATAATATCCGGCAGAATCTTCTTCATTTCCAGGATTATGAATGAATAAAAACTCATTACCTGTATCATCTTTAACGGATACGTTGGCATTGGTAACCCGTGGAGTTGCTCCATCATCATAAAATCCGGCTGTTCGTGTTACCCGCACATATTGATAACCTGTATGATTTGTAACCAGACCTTCGATTACAATCTTTGATTCGGATTGCTCTAAATCCAGATCGATTGTTTTTTCGCAAGCTGTCAGAAGGGCAATGGATACTATTATTAAAAGTATATTTTTCATGATCAATTAAAATTTAAAGTTATAGGTAACAGAAGGGAATATCGGGAAGAGGTAAATCATCCGTGCCTCTTTTTTTGTGCCATCACCAATAACATTTCCATCTTCATCCTGCGCTGTTCGAGTATAAATAGTAAGCGGGTTTTTTCGATTGTAAACATTGTACACCGAGAAGACCCAGGAACCCTTCCACTTTCGATTTTCATTTTTCTTTGGTGTTAAGGTAGCCGACAAATCCAATCGGTGAAAATCGGGTAAACGATATCCATTTCGCTCCGTAACCACAGACGGTTTATAGTTTTGATATTCAAATTTCCCGGTTGGTAATGTAATTGGTCTGCCTGTACTATACGTAAAGGTTCCTCCAAATGTCCAACGTTTACTGAGTTCATACGCTGCCTGTACGTTCACTACGTTTCTTCTGTCGTAGTTTGCATCAAATGTTCGCCCAAGGTTTACACCCTCAATGGTTCGCTCTGCTTTTGATAAGGTATAGTTGACCATACCCGTGAGTTTCCCCTTCGTTTTTGTAGCCATAAACTCTATACCATATGAAACAGCTTTGCCCTGACGAAATTCGGTTGACAAATCTTCGTTAAAGAAAATGGAAGCATTATCGGCAAAGTCTGTAACATGCTGCATGTCTTTGTAATATACTTCGGTGGAGAACTCATACATATTATTTTTTGAGTTTCTGAAATAGCCAATAGCAAACTGATCGGCCAGCTGAGGTTCTAAGTAATATCCACTCGGACTCCAGGTATTAAAGGGCAAGGGTACAGTACCCGCTGCAATCAAGTGAGTATTTTGTGCCATTCGGTTATACGAGAACTTAAGAGATTGACCTTTTCCTAAAATGTAACGCATGGAGAGACGTGGCTCCAGGTTTACATACGTCTTAATGTTTTCCCATGCATCATAATGCACCGTGTCCGTACGTGTAATCTCTGCATTGTCCTGAGGATCTGAATACAGAATAACATCGCTGCTACCAACGTTTTGGAAAATGGATAACCGAACTCCATAATCTAAGGTAATCTTATCATTTAACCGCTGTTGATTGCTTAGGTAAAGTGCATGATCAATGGCATACATCTGATCAAGCTCGACCGGAGCAAAAATAGAGGTAGATGTTGTTGGTGATATCTTTCCGGGAGAAAATTTCCTTCCGGTGATGTGATATCCAAAAGTCAAATCATTATTGGTGTTGATAAAGTACGAAAGATCATTCTTGAGACTGATCTCTTGCAAGTTAGAAGTCCAGGAAAAACCTTGAACAGGATCTCTTAATTCCAATTTATAGTCAAAGCTGTTTATAATGAATGTTGTGTTGGAAAATAACCGATCATTAAATAAATGATTCCACCGAAGTGTTCCTGTTTTATTTCCCCAATCAAAACCAAAGTCATCGCCAAAGGAAAATTTATCGCGGCCAGCATAAAACGCAGCAAACACACGGTCTTTATTACTGAACTTCCAACTTACTTTTGCATTTACATCATAAAAGAAAACGGTATTTTCCTGATTGGCTGCTGCTAAAAATACATCTGCATACGATCTTCTGCCTGAAACGATAAAGGAACTCTTATCTTTTACAATTGGTCCTTCTACCGCGAGGCGAGAAGCGAGTGTCCCTATACCACCGGTGACATCATAATTTTTATTATTTCCATCCTTGGTGCGCACTTCCAAAATAGATGATAACCTTCCACCAAAACGGGCGGGTATTCCGCCACGATATAATTCCGAGTCCTTGATCACATCGGCATTGAATACCGAAAACAATCCAAGTAAATGTGATGGATCGTAAATAGGCGCCTCGTCAATGAGAATTAAATTTTGATCGGCACTCCCACCCCGAACATAAAATGCAGAGGTACCTTCTCCTGCATAAATTACTCCGGGCATCATCTGAACACTCTTAATAATGTCCACTTCACCAAACAAGGCAGGAAGTTTTTTGATTTGCGCCATGTCAATCACATTCTTGCTCATTTGGAGCCCAATAACGTTCTCATCGATAGCCCGATCGGACACAACGATTTCTTCCATGAGCGTTGACTCACTCGCCAATTCAAGGTTGCGCGCTACATTGGCGTTTAGTACAATCGAAACAACTTGAGTTTTGTAGCCTACAAAGCTGTATTGCACTTCATACGTTCCTTTCGGGAGGGTGATGGAGTAAAATCCATAAGCATTGGTAACGGCTCCGGCCTTGATGGCGGGAATGTAAACGGTAACACCAATTAGCTCTTCACCATTCTGTTCATCTTTAACATAACCATTTATGGTAACGTTGTCTTGCGCCCATCCTGCAAACGATATCAATGCAGTGGCAATCATTAGTAAGTATCGGGTCATTTAATTTTGGTTTCCAGTGAGACAATTAAAAAAGTATTTACCCCCATTGGCTATAAAAAATAGTTTGATGAAATCACAGATTGATAAAACTTCTCTATAATAGTTACCTTGCGAGTGAATTAATTACAATAAAGAGAAATAATAATTCCGGACATTATGTTTAAACGACTCAGGGAACTTTATATAGAATACAAGTCATACATCCGGGTTGATCTGATCATGTATGCCGTGTTGATATTGATGATCTTTCTGTATTTCATCTTTAGTATTGTATTCTAATTCGGTTATAAGGTTAATTGTTAATGGTTAATCGTAGGTGCGT
>DAIQPD010000099.1:0-14682 GCA_036787535.1 Chryseolinea sp. | reverse complement strand
GGAATATATCAGACAGTCTAATATCGGGATGTTATTACGCATTTGTTTAGGTTAACTATCGAGACAATAAAATGAATAGGAAAGTTGCAATAATTCTAGGGGCGATCACTTTAGCTATTGGGGGACTGTTTGCTTTTTTAGGATTAACAATTGTGAATTCAACAGGATGTAGTCAAATTGTAATTGACACAAATGAGCTTCATTCTGGAATTGACATACCAGATGTTGAATTCATTAACTGTTACTTTGACGAACACAAGAAGATTCGCGTTTCCATTTATAAATTGAAATTAAATACCTTCTATTTGGATGCCTATATTAGTAAGTTTAAATTAATTGATCAAACGACCTTTTCTGGAATAACTCAATTGGAAATAAGCGAACAACCTTCAACCAACAAATTATATGAGATAGCCGGTGTCAAGTGGGGAGACAAATGGAAGTATGTTGTCGAACCAGAAACAGGGATGTTATGGGTTGAAATCATTTATGAATAGACAACGTTTCAAACCACACACCATATATAAATCAAAGGCGTGTTCATTTTGGTTATGATAAATACTGCATATAAATTTTTAAGGCGGCCCGTTGAATAGGAATGCCTTTAATCTGCATAAGCTTTATATATAAATGCGAATCCCGATCAGAGTCACCGGTCTCCGGGACTCTGATCCTTCACCGATCACCAATCAATAAATCTGTGGACTTGAAGAACGAAAAATAATTACTCAATAACCAACAGCGTCCTCAATCCTTTATCTTCCTCTCCAACTCTTGCAACCTCTTGTTAATATCCGGTAACGATTTGAAGACACCATAAGTCCTGAAGAATTCTTTTACATCAAAGGCTGGAGCGCCCAGAAGTTTATCTCCTGGTTTTGTTGATTTTAAAATACCTGCTTGTGCACCAATGCTGGTGTTGTTAGCAATAACAATATGACCTGAAACACCAACTTGTCCACCAATTATGCAGTTTTCGCCAACTTGTGAAGAGCCTGAGATCCCGGTTTGCGCGGCAATGACCGTATTCTTCCCGATCTCAACATTGTGCGCTACCTGAATCAGGTTGTCAAGTTTCACGCCTTTGCGGATGATGGTGGCATCACCAAACATGGTAGCACAATCGATCACGGTGTTTCCGCCAATAGTTACATTATCTTCAATGATGACATGGCCAAGTTGTGGAATGGTTTTATACGAGCCATCCGGTTGAGGTGCAAAACCAAAACCATCGCTTCCGATTACGGTGCCTGAATGAATCACACAATTTTCTCCAATGCGGGTGCCGGCATACACTTTTACTCCCGGATGAATGATGGAATCTTTTCCAATGGATACATCATCTCCAATGTAAGCATGTGGATAGATTTTTACATTATCTCCAAGCTTCACATTGCTGCCCACATAAGAGAATGCGCCACGATAAATATTTTCTCCCTCAATCGATTTCTCTCCAATGAAACTCGGCTGCTCGATACCTGATTTTTGAAATGAAATCATCTTGTGATATTCTTCCAATAACCGAGTGAAGCTCATGTATGCATCTTCTACCAGAATAAGCGCTGAGCTTATGTCCTTCTTCCCAACAAAATCTTTGTTAACAATAACGGCTGTGGCCTGCGTAGTGTAAATGTATTGCTCGTATTTTGGATTCGATAGAAATGCAATGTGTCCCTTCTTTGCATCCTGGATTTTAGCCAGCATGTTTATCTTTTCTTCCCCGTTTCCTTTCACCTCTCCGCCCAGTATGAGCGCAATCTGACTGACTGTAAATTCCATTCTTTTTCCGTTAATTGTTATCCGTTAATCGTTAATGGTATTAAGCATTCTAAATTCTCACCTTTTAGTTAATAGCCATAATCTTCGCTTATACTTGGAATCTCACTCACGATTAACCATTAACGGATAACCATTAACTGCCTAAAGCAAAGATACATTTTTAGGCCAGCAGAGGTAGTTTTTTTTCACGATTTTGCTGATGGCCTGAATAGTAGGTAAATCAGATGCTTGCGCGATGTCTAACAGCTCGCCACTTCTCATCAAAATGTTAATTTGATGGCCCTCGGCATACGCTTCATTGCTTACTGTTCCATGCGAGAATAAGTAAGGTGTTTCGGAACGCAATGTTCCATACGTTTTAATTACCTCCTGATGTATTTTTTCGGCTACGCTTTTTTTGATGGGCTCGGTGCTGAGCATGATTTTAAAAAGATTGCGTTCAAGTAGCATTCCGGAGAGAAGGGATAGTATCCGATCATTGTGATGCTGCCAGTATTTTAGCGCGCCCCAAACATCGTTGTCGTCTAATCGTCCGAAGGTATTAAGGAGATTATTGTTTTCTGTAAAATGACCTGGGGTAATTTCTTCTTTAAGGAAAACCATAAGGGAGTCGGTGGCGGCTAACGATTCTCCGGCTCTTACCAATGCTTGCGCGCGCCTGATGGTATTGACCAACATCCGCTCTGCACTTACCGTAGTTTTATGCAAATACACTTGCCAATACATCAACCTTCTGGCGTGTAGAAAATTTTCAATGCTGTAAATTCCTTTTTCTTCAACTACCAGTTCATCTTTGTGCACATTCAACATCGCTACAATTCGGTCCACACCCACTGTGCCTTCTTGTACTCCTGTAAAAAAACAATCTCGTTTTAAATAATCTAACCTGTCAATATCCAGTTGACTGGAGACAAGAGAATGAAAAAACTTTCTTGGATAGACGTTCCTGAAAATCTTAATAGAAAGATCAAGCGCGCCATTGAATGTTTTATTGAGATGCTCCATAAAACGATACGACATGCTTTCATGTGAGATGTCATGCAGAAAGGTATCTTCTAGCGCATGTGAAAACGGACCATGTCCCATATCATGAAGCAGAACGGCAATTCGAGAGGCCTCAAATTCCCGGTCTGATATTTCAATACCTTTCAAGCGGAGGTTGTCAAGTACTTCGCCCATTAAATGCATGGCGCCCAGAGCATGTTGAAAGCGTGTATGAAGTGCCCCTGGATAAATATAATCGGTTAGACCAAGTTGTTTAATATGACGCAGTCGCTGAAAATAAGGATGCGAAATAATATCGAAGATAAGTTCGCCCGGAATATCAACGACCCTGTTTACGGATTCATTACTATTCCGGGCGAAATAATATCGAAGATAAGTTCGCCCGGAATAGTAATGAATCCGTAAACAGGGTCGTTGATGATCTTCTTCTTGTTCAAGGCAGGTTAATCGTTAATGGTTAATTGTTAATCGTTGGTGTGGGATTGGGTGTGAGCGGTTAACGTAACTAAAAGAATAAAATATTTCATTGTTCACCATACATGGCTCATAAATTGGTAAACGATATTAAATGCTTAAACCCATTAACAATTAACGATTAACGATTAACCATTAACAGATTAAGGATTAACTTGTAAAAAAATTACCTATGCAAAGATATAGCATTTTGTGGGCTGATGATGAGATTGATTTGTTGAAGCCACATATTCTTTTTTTAGAAACACGGGGCTATGATATCACGCCCGTAAACAATGGGTCGGATGCCGTTGAGATGAGTGCTGACAAAAATTATGACATCATTTTTTTAGATGAAAATATGCCAGGCATGTCGGGTCTTGAGGCGCTTACGCAGATAAAAGCGAACAAGCCGAATCTTCCGGTGGTGATGATTACCAAAAACGAGGAGGAACAAATTATGGAGGAGGCGATCGGCTCGAAGATTGCCGATTATTTAATCAAGCCGTTGAATCCCAGTCAGATTTTATTGTCGGTTAAAAAAATTCTTGACAACAAGCGATTAATTATCGAAAAGACAAACCTAAACTATCAGCAGGAGTTTCGAAAAATCAGCATGGCGTTTCAGGACAACCTGAATCATGAAGAATGGGCTGACATCTATAAAAAACTCGTGCATTGGGAATTGCAAATCGATCAGACCGATAATGACGACATGTCGGAGGTATTGGATATGCAGAAGACAGAAGCAAATGCAAGTTTTGCGAAATTTATTATTCGCAATTATGAGTCATGGCTTAATGATCCGAAATCGGATAAACCATTGATGTCGCATCAGATCATGAAGAAAAAAGTTTTTCCGGAGTTAGGAAAGAAGTCGGTGTTTGTGTTGTTGATTGATAATCTACGCTTCGATCAATGGAAAGTAATCGAGCCAGAGCTTTCCGAGTACTTCAATATTGAAAATGAGGAAACCTATTACTCTATTTTACCAACTACAACAGCGTATTCGCGGAACGCAATTTTCTCAGGACAACTTCCTTCTGAAATGGCGAAAACGAATCCGGATATTTGGGTAGGTGAAGATGATGACGAGGGCAAGAATAATTTTGAACATGAATTCCTGACCAATCAATTACGGAGGAATAATCTCTCCATTAAATCATCGTATCATAAAATTAAAAACCTGCAAGCTGGCCGCGATCTGGTAGACACGGTAAATAATCTTTTTCAAAACGATTTGAATGTAATTGTCTACAATTTTGTGGATATGCTTTCACATGCCCGAACAGACATGGCCATGGTGCGCGAACTGGCACCCGATGAATCAGCGTATCGCTCCATTACCAAGTCATGGTTTTTACATTCTCCATTAATCGAAATTCTAAGGAAGATTTCAGAAAAGGATGTGAAGGTAATTATCACCACCGACCACGGCACCATCCGCGTAAAGCGACCGTTTAAAATCATTGGCGATAAAAGTGTGAACTCAAACTTGCGCTACAAACAAGGTAAGAATTTGAACTTTGAAGGGGAAAAGGTATTTCAGGCAACGAAACCGGATAAGTTCTTTTTGCCAAAGTTGAATGTATCGACATCGTATGTATTTGCAACGGAAGATCAGTTTTTCGCTTACCCGAACAATTATAATTACTACGTTAATTTCTACAAAGACACTTTTCAGCACGGTGGGGTAAGCATGGAAGAGATGATCATTCCTCTAATTTCATTAACTTCGAAGAATGTCTGATGCTACCCGTGGAAACATTTCAAAGTGTAGTGCTTGATGATTTGCCGCGTATTGCAAAAGCATTGGCTAAATTTGTAGATCAATACAAGGTTTGGCTTTTTCATGGGGAAATGGGAGCAGGAAAGACTACGTTGATCAAAGAGGTTTGTCAGGCAGTTGGCGTTGTGGATAGCATGAGTAGTCCTACTTTTTCTATTGTGAATGAATACGAAACGAAAGACCATCGAAAAGTTTTTCATTTTGATTTTTATAGATTGAAAAATGAAGCAGAAGCGGTTGATATTGGAACAGAAGAATATTTTTATTCGGGCCATCCTTGTTTTATCGAGTGGGCTGAAAAAATACCTTCTCTGATTCCGCTGACACATGCCGAAGTTTCCATTCAGGTTGAAGACGATACACACAGAACCATAGTTCTTTCAGTACATGACGGAGAAAAAAAAATCAGGCTTTGAGGCATTGGCCAAGACGAGTCTTTTAACGCAAGAGCAATCGCTTGAAGTGCGGAGACGCAGGCATGCATTTTTTATTGGTTTGCCGCGCGAAGTTTCGTTGCAGGAAAATCGCATTAGTCTTACACCCGATGCGGTAGCGTTGCTGGTAAACAATGGCCACGATGTTTGGGTAGAAACAAAAGCGGGTGTTGGTTCGAAATATAGTGACAAGCAATACAGTGATGCGGGTGCTAAAATTGTCTATTCACCTCAGGAGGTTTATCAGGCTGATGTTATTCTAAAAATTGAACCACCTACACTCGAGGAGACAGAATTGATGCATGCAGGACAAACATTAATTTCCGCGCTTCAAATTGGTCATCTAAAAATAGAAGTGTTGCAATCACTAATGAAAAAGAAAATCATTGCGTTGGCGTATGAGTTTATTGAAGATAAGGTAGGTGGCATGCCCATTGTTCGGGCAATGAGTGAGATTGCAGGTAGTTCTGTTTTGTTGATTGCGTCAGAATATTTAAGTACTGCTAACAATGGCAAGGGTGTTATACTGGGAGGTATTACCGGAGTGCCTCCGACCAATGTGGTAATTATTGGCGCAGGTACAGTCGCTGAATATGCGGGTCGTGCTGCGTTAGGATTAGGAGCAAACGTTCAGGTGTTCGACAATCATTTATATAAACTCAGACGCATTAAACATTTATTGGGTCAACAAATTTACACATCAACCATTGATACGTTTACACTGAATGAAACATTGAAATCAGCTGATGTTGTAATTGGAGCATTACGAGCAGAGAAAGGAAGACCGCGCCATGTTATATCGGATGAAATGGTGAGTAAGATGAAACCCGATTCTCTTATTATTGATTTGAGTATCGATCAGGGTGGATGTATTGAAACATCAGAAATAACAACATTGAGCAAACCGATTTTCAGGAAGCATGGTGTGATACATTATTGTGTTCCGAATGTTGCATCGCGCGTGGCACATACTGCAACCAATGCATTGAGTAATATTTTTACACCAACCATTTTACGCGCAGCCGAAGAAGGCGGAGTAGAGGCTATGATTTTTGCACATAAATGGTTTCTGCGTGGTGTATATACTTACAAGGGAGGATTGACCAATGAGCATGTTGCTCGAAAATTTGGGTTGAAACACAAGAATATTGAATTGCTGTTGGCGGCAAGGTTTTAGTTTTATTAATTCGTGCATTCGTGGCAAACTTAAAATGATAAAAATTATGAAAACACAACTTAAAATATCGATCGCTATTCTTTTGCTGGTAGCATTATCATCTTTTCAGATTATCAAAACACAAATCGCCATTACCGTTCGAAATGAGGTAGGGAATACCGAAGCGGGTGTCAAAATAATGTTGTTTGAAACGGAAGATGACTATGTAAAGGAAACAAATGTTGTTGCCGAAGGTGAGACTGATGACAAAGGTGTGGTGAAATTTAAAGAGTTAAAAGCTACATCCTATTTTGTTATTGCCCGCAAAGGTGATAAGGATAACAGTGGAGGCGGAGAGAAAATCGGAACACTTCAAGCCAATCGAATTAATAAAGTAACGATCGTTATTCAATAAGGTAAATTGTATTGAGTCGATCTACCTTACTTCAGCAGCTGGAAAATTATACTTCTTCTCATAATGAGGAGAACGTTTTCAAAAATCAATTCATTGAACTCCTTCAACATCCTCACGCTTTTCAGCGCACACATTTACCCGGACATATCACTGGCTCAGCTTGGATTATTGATGATTCAAAAAGTAAAGCCCTCCTTATCCATCATGGAAAGCTAAATCGCTGGCTTCAACCGGGCGGACATGCTGATGGAGATGAAAATGTTTTGCGTGTTGCTTTGCGCGAAGCGGAAGAAGAAACAGGAGTGAAGAATTATGAAATTTTGAAAGAAGGTATTTTTGATTTGGATATTCATCCCATTCCCAATCGGAAAGACTTTCCAGAACATCTGCATTATGATATCCGATACCTTGTTCAAGCCAATACGGTTGATGAGCTAATTCTTTCGGATGAATCTTTAAACGTTGCCTGGATTCGTTTGGAAGAATTACCTTCCTTCACTGAAAACAATTCCTCTATCAACAGAATGGTTGAAAAAGTAAAGAACTTACTTTGAGCCAATCAACAGCATTCCAAAAGCAATTACCACAATCCAAAATCTGTAGACACTGATGGCTGGAATAATTATCCAGTTCATGTGCATCAATACAGCAAGGAGTACAAGGATAACAGCAATACCTTTAATGATTGATCGTGTTTTGTTGCTCATAAAAAAATCCGTTTGTTCAATGCGAAAATCAGGAATCTTGTTGTGCAAAGCAACTTAAAAAAAATGTAGACCTTCATTGCGAGGAAGGGTATTGCGAAAGCAAGACATGCTGACGAAGCAATCCCCTATCTACGAAGTGCTAAAGTGGAGACACGAGCGCACTTAATTTGGTTCTGTGTAACAAGATATCATTCTTTGGTATTTCATAGTGAGGGGATTGCCACGTCAGCAATCCCGCTGCTCGCAGGAGCTTCCTCGCAATGACGTGTACTTGATTTATCTATCCAACCAATCCTTAAACTCCTGCACGCGCTCGCGCGCAACAATCACATCATTATCATCTGATGTTTTGAGAACAAGTTTTAACCGGCTGTTGGTATAGCTTATCATATCCTGAATGGAATCAGCGGCTACAATATGTTTTCTGTTAATTCGAAAAAAGCGAGATGGGTCAAGAATTTCTTCCAACTGGTCTAACGTAAAATCAAGGATATTTTTTCTTCCATCTTTGGTTTGACAAAAAGTAGCCTTCTCCAAACTGAAGAAAAATAAAATATCACTAACCTCAACTGATTTTAAATGCTCGCCTACCTTAATCACAAAACGCGTTTTGTATTTCTTCGTTAGCATTTGAATGGCCTGACCAATATTATCCAAAACAAGTTTAGAATTCTGACTTGATCTGTTTACGGAATGAAATTTTTTTAAAGCAGCGCCCATTTCATCTTTATCAATCGGCTTCAAAATATAATCGATACTATTCACTTTGAATGCTTTTAAGGCATAAGCATCATATGCTGTTGTAAAAATAACAGGCGATGTTACTGCACATTGTTCAAATATTTGAAAGCTAATTCCATCAGCAAGTTGAATATCCATAAAAATCAAATCCGGTGCAGGATTGGATTTTATCCACTGCACAGCATTTTTCACTGTATCAATCTTGCTTAGTATTTCTGCCTGTGGTTCTAATGAAGTGATCAGCGACTCGAGTCGTTTAGCAGCTTGTGGTTCATCTTCTATAATGAGAACTTTCATTTTGATTCAGGTATGATGGGAAGCTTTACTATGAACATTTCATTTCGAATAACTTCAACTTTTGTATCGCTCAGAAATTCGTAACGTTTTTGAATGTTATCAAGGCCAATGCCGGGAGAGTCTTCCTCCATGATGGTTTTCTTTTGCAGATTATTTTCAATCACAATAAAATGGTCATGACTATAAACGCGAATGGTTAAAGGATTTTCCTCTGATATGATATTATGCTTGATGGAGTTTTCCACTAACATCTGTAACACCAAAGGAGCGACCATACTTTTTACGCCATCCAGTTTAACCTCCAGTTTAAGTTTATCACCAAAGCGAATTTGTTGAAGGTATAGGTATGACTCTAAAAACTTCTTTTCTTCTTCAAGCGATACTACTTCCTTGTCGCGTGTGTCTAATACATATCGATATACATCCGATAGTTGTTTGATAAATTGAACCGCCTTGTCCTGATCTTCATACACTAAATTGGTGAGTGCGTTAAAACTGTTAAATAGAAAATGAGGATTAACCTGATTCTTCAGACTCTCATATTTTGCAGCGATGCTTTCCTTCTTCAGTATCTCAGTATCGATAGAAGCCTGTTTCCAGTTTAACAGAAATGCCCGGCTATGCATAAAGAAGCTGATACAGAAAGTAATGATGGTTGCAATTTTAAATGTCCCGACTAAATCATCTCCAATTAAACGAAGGTTGAATACGAATTCAAATAGGACAAGGATGAAGTAGATGATGCCAATAGTGTAGAGTGTCATGCTGATCATCCCAATGATGAAACGCATAACCGGCCTTTCGAACCAGGAAATTTTTGTATCGACCCACTGGCCTAATGCGGCATTACCCAACCATAGTGCAATCCACATGATGGCATTGAGCAATCCAATGATTAGATATTTTGACAGGGAGTGTAAGCAACTGGAGCATACGAATGTGGGCATAGCAAACCCCGCTGCTGTCATCCACAAAACTGGCTTATAATTTTCCTGAAAGAATTTTTTCATCTTCTGTTCTAATACTATTTCGTTGCGAAGTTATACACTAATGTAACGCCTCAACTGATTTGCCATTTACTACATTTAGATCAACATACGTATCGATACCTTCAAGGTGCTCTCTATTGGCGAATTGCCAAATAAGCCATTCTCTTTCATTTTCCAATAGTGGTTTTCTGAATATGTCTCGGATCCAAAGAGGATGGTCTAAAAGAATAGTCTTTAAGTATTCATCATAAAATTCTTTAGTAGCATATAGAATTGGTTTTTTGTTGTAGTGCTTTTCTAATGCTTGTAAAAAATCATTTACTTCTTTAAGTATTTGTTCTTTGCTCTTATCCGTTTTACAATTCCCGCCAAATTCAAGATCAATTGTGGGAGGTAAATTACTTAGATCATTTGGAGCCGTGGCTATGAAGTTTTGAGCTTGTTCTGTCCCATTTTTGCAAAGACGATAAAAATGATATGCTCCGGTTTTATATCCTTCTTTTTTACTGTTTGTCCAATTTTCTGTGAAAAGCGGGTCTTTGTAATCTCCACCCTCAGTCGCCTTGATTATGACAAACGAAAGATTCTCTTTTTTTAATTCGTCCCATCTTATTTTTCCCTGATGATGGGATATATCAATTCCTAAAACCGGATATTCATTTTTGTCTGGATAGTTGAATCTTATTTTTCCGATAAAAAGTAAATACCCAAGCGTCAAGACAACGACTGTTAAACTGCAGAAAGCTAACCCAACTATAACTATCTTTCTCATGCTGCAATATAGTATTCCAATAACTACCTTATCGTTTTAACTCAATCAACTTCGAAAGCGGGATACCCTCATCTAATTTTCTCCGATAGGTACGAATCCAATAAATAATAAGGGGCACGCCAACCAGACTGGGCCACATCCATTGCAAAATCCCAGGCATAAAGGATAAGACATTTGCGGAGAACGCTGTAACGGATGCGATGAATCCTCCGGTCATATTACCGATGTGTCGGAATAACCAATCGTGTTTCGTCTTGGGTGGATGAATGAAGCCCAGAATATTTTTTGTAGTAAGATAAAGTCCACCGAGACCAAACATAATGGATAGGTATGCAATTCCTTCGGTGGTAAATGCCGCAAGGTAAATTCCCCATCCAATAAAATACAACATAAACGCAGAGCTGATGATGGAGTACAGCCAATCATACCACTTTAGCGTATGTGGATACGTTTTGAAATACAATGTGCGATAAGCTGATACCACCAAAAAGTAACTCAAAACCGAAAGCATAAGTAAAAAAGGTATTGACTTAAAAACTGAAATGACAACGGCTGTAATACAAATCCATGTCATCATCCAAAAGAAAATTTTACCCCAGAGCCGATGCGCCTTACCTCCTTTTACTACAGCAAGTGCAATAGGAGCTGCAATTAATGAGATGGCACCAGCCATAACATGTGAGTAGGTAAGGAGTTTTAGTAATGTATCCACGAGCTAAAAGTTAATCGTTATCTGTTATCCGTTAATGGTTAATCGTTATCCGTTAATCCTGAGATTCGTGTTTAGAATTGTGAAGCATATTATTTCGCGAACGCTCAACTTCAGACTTCAAACTTCAAACTCTGTACCTAGGCTCGGAACTTAAATCGCGAGACCATTAACGGATAACCATTAACGATTAACTTTATTTGCAATTCTTCTTCATCTCCTCAGCCATTTCCTTTCCCCAAACCGGAGCAAGTGGATTATCAGACTTAAAGGTGGAAAATTTTTCTAATGATTTAGTCATGGTTGCGCAGGCTTCATTGGTTGATGATCCAAAAAATTGAGCAGTGCCAAATTGCATTTGCGCCATGCAGGAAAGGGCTCTTGGATTTTCAGGATTTAACGCCAAAGCTTTTCCAAAAGATGCCATGGAAAGACCAGAGTATTGAGGGCCGCGTGATCCCGGATCAACCGTTAAGCGAATCATATAATTAAAACCTTCTAATGTAATTACTTCCGATTCGTTTGGTGCAATTTCTTTTGCTTTGTTCATTGCTGTAAAGGACAGATCTAGGAAAGCATCTTTTTTTGCTCCATCTTTTTCGCGTACGGCCATCATTATATACCCAAAGGATGCATAATAATAAGGCTCCCATTTTGTTTTTTCTGCAGATGCAATTCGCTCGAAGGTATTGACCACCACTTGCAGTTCTTCAATGGTTTGTGCAGTGTAAACCGTGATGATGTTTTTCTGCATCGTTTCTACATACTTGTTGTCGTTCGCAAAACCAAAGTTTACAGTTGCGAGTGTCCATACTGCAATGAGGGCGGTGATGATGTTAAGTTTTTTCATAGTTTGTGTAGTTAATTGTTATCCGTTAATTGTTAATCGTTAATGGTGTTGAGCGATTTTAGTTTTTGTCTAAAGTCTAGAGTCTAATGTCTCAGAGATTCGGTAATTGCGTCATTGATTTGTCTTTTGAAAGTGTGATAAAAATCCCTAGAAATAAAAACCTTGGTGCTGGCTGACGAACAGCACGACTCGCGTAAACTCCATTACTGTCGGGTGTCAAGCTATAGTTGTAGCCGAAGATGTTGTCGCGACCCAGAATATTTGTGCAGGAGAAATAAATAATCAGTGAAGGCTTCGGTAAATAACTCCAGTTGAAACTTAAATCAGCATAGGTAGGAGTCTTACCTCCGTTGAATTGGTCACTGTTCGGATCATTGTATGGTCTTCCGCTGGTGATAGAATACGTAGCACCTAACTGACTTTTAATCGGAAGGATAAAATATTTTGCTACCAAAGATAAATTGTGAGCAGAGGCAAATGTTGGAACAGCTTCGTATGGATAGTTTAAATAATTTCGTTTGGTATCCAGGTATGAATACGAAATCCAATAATCAGTATTGCGTATTGTACCGTTGTCGCGCCAGAACAATTCAAATCCTTTTGCAAAACCATCTCCGTCATTATCCAATACATTGGCATCACCCTGAACATACTTTACAAGCCTCGAATATTTTTTGTAATACGTTTCTACGCGGAAGGTTCTTTTGTCGTTGATCAATTGATAGTTTAAAATGAAATGTTCTGCCTTCTCCGGATCGAGTTGATTGTTCACCCGTACCAATTCATTTTTTGCCGTCTGGCGGAACTTACCGTAGGCAAAAGAGAACTGTCCTTTCTTACCCATTTTATACGCCAGTGAAACTCGTGGATCAACGCTGAATTGCTTGATCAAATCATTATACTCCATTCGCGCACCACCCCGCATCACGAATTTATTGCTGGTGTAAAGATCAACTTCAACAAAAGTGGCTGCTATTAATTCGTTGAAATTAAGGGAATGTGATGTGCCATCATTCAGATTGAAATCCTGCGCGTAGCTTCGTTGAATAATTTCAGAACCCGATTTTATTTCAAACTTATCGGTTATCGATCCGGCAAAAACAGTTTTGGCATGTATACCTTGTTCGGTTTCGATGATGTTGGTTAGTTCAACCATGGCATCGTTTTGAAGATAGGTATAGGATAGTCCACTGCGCATCGACCATTTTTCATTCAAAGCGTTTTGATATGTTCCATTGATGTAGCGATAATCGTTTTGGAGATCATACAAAAACTTTTGGTTGTAATCAGAGATGCTGTGTTCGTATAGAGAGAAATTAGAGTTGTTGAAATTTCCATAAACTTTGAACATTCCATTCTTACCTACATGTTGACGAAGAGCACCACTGGCCTCAATCGATACGGGTGCAGATTTCCAATCAACCTCTTGTGAGATCAAATTCATATACGGTTGTAGGTTGGTGTATTGAACCTTTCCAGAAACAGAACCACGTTCCCACGATTGAGTATGAGCAACATCGCCACCAATTGAGAGAATGCCGAAATCAGTTCGCGAACTTCCGCCTTCATCTTTCGAATCTAAAACCAATGCTGATGAAAGAGCTTGTCCGTATTCTGCTGAATATCCACCCGTGCTAAAGCTTGTACCTTTAAACATGAAGGGAAGAAATCTTCCGCGTGAAGGTGTATTAGGAGCAGAAGGACTGTAGGCATCCAACACCACGTTGCCGTCAATGAATGTACGTGTTTCGTTACCATCACCACCGCGAACAAACAGTCTTCCGCTTTCACCATTTTTTTGTGTGCCGGGTAAGGTATTCAGTGCGCCTGCAATGTCGGCCGTGGCTCCTGCAGTGGTGGCAATATCAATTGCTTTAAAAACGGTTCTTCGCGATGCGTCACTTGCTGTAAATGATCCGGCTGTAATCGTAACGGCTTCCAGTTGGTTTATTTCTTCTTGTAACTGCACTTCGATGAAGAGCGACTTTCCATTGAGTTCAATGTTTTGCTTGAATTCTTTATAGCCGATAAATTTTACGACTAAAATTTTAATACCGGTTTCTGTTGTAGTGAATTGAAATTTACCTTCCTCATCCGAGCTTGCTCCATCATAAGCATCTTCTAAGAAAATGTTAGCACCCGGTATTGCCTCGCCATGCTTATCATTCACCTTCCCGGAAATTTTTGTTTGAGCGATGGCGAGTGAAACGATTCCAGTTAAGACAATTGTAAAGAGTGTTTTCATATCGGTCTTTTTGGCGATTACACGATAAAGGTTCAACCAAAGGGTGAGAGATTAAAGGATAGGTTTCCGAACCGTTTAATAAGAATGATGAGTTGTTAATGGGAAGCGATAGGCATTTTGCCGGATTGCGTTATTTTTGCGATTCATTTCGATAGAAACTGCATAAAATGGCCGATTACAGCAAAGACGAGATTAAGCGTATTGAAAACAAGTGGCGCAAGGAGTGGAAAACACGCGGTGTTTATAAGGTAGAGAACCATTCGGACAAGCCAAAATATTATGTATTGGATATGTTCCCGTATCCTTCCGGGGCGGGATTACATGTGGGTCACCCGCTAGGG
>DAIQPD010000098.1:0-14734 GCA_036787535.1 Chryseolinea sp. | reverse complement strand
CATTAAAAGCAGATGCTGATTTACTGGAATTTTATATCGTAACTGATCTATTAAATAAAACGCAGGTAATCTGCTCTACCCTGGTTGGTTCATCTCATCCCGTGTTGCGCGGTAAAAGATTTAAAACTGCTTTTATTGATGAAGCTGCACAAGCATTAGAACCTGCTTCATGGATTCCGATCCTTCGGTCACAGCGAATTATTTTTGCTGGCGATCACCAACAGCTACCTCCCACTATCAAATCAAACGAAGCGGCACGTGCCGGTTTAGACAAAACACTTTTTGAAAAAGGTATTGCAAAACAACCACAGGTTTCATCGATGTTACAAGTGCAATACCGCATGCACGAAGACATCATGAAATTTTCGTCTGCATATTTTTACAAAGACGAATTGATTGCGCATGAATCCGTAAAGGCAGGTCTTCTACAACCCAACGAATCTCCTGTTGAATTCATTGATACTGCCGGTTGTGGATATTCTGAAAAGCAAGATCCTGAAACACTCAGCAGATCGAATGAAGAAGAAGCACAACTCCTGATCAATCAGGTAGAGGCTCTAGTGGAAAGTATTGGCTCAGAAGAATGGATGGATAAAAATATCACAATAGGTATTATCACTCCTTATCGCGCGCAAGTCGACTACCTTCATAAACTAGCAGAAGGCTCTTCTGTTTTTGAACCCTTGCACCGATTGATTACCATTAATACAGTTGATGCCTTTCAAGGACAAGAACGCGATGTGATCGCTATCAGCTTCGTGCGAAGCAACGATAAAAGTGAAGTTGGATTCTTAGGTGACATTCGCAGAACAAACGTAGCGATGACCCGCGCCAGAAAGAAACTCCTCATGATTGGTGATAGTGCTACTTTGGGATCGCATACCTTCTATAATGACTTGTTGGATTATGTCCAGCAAAAAGGTTTCTACAAAAGTGCCTTCGAGATATTAAGTTAATCGTTATCCGTTAATGGTTAATCGAGATTCGTTGTTCGTGAAACGTTATCGGTTAATGCTGTCATTGTGATCAATAAGAAAATAACTTTAGATAGTAAAACTGAATCTTAATTTAACTACTTTTCATTTCCAGTTAGTACTATCGTTCTATTAACGATTAACCATTAACGGATAACGATTAACGCTCCACGCCCCGTGAGAACATTTCTTCAAGACGTAGCCGATAGCATTGTAAAAGATTATCCCGATTGGGAAAATCTCACTGTGGTATTTCCAAACCGTAGAGCGGCCCTTTACTTCCGCAAGGCACTAACTGAAAACTTAACAACACCGCGCTGGGCACCAAACGTGTTAAGCATTGAAGAATTTATTTCTTCCTTTTCAGAACTTAAAGAAGCCGATAAACTTTCGCTGATTGTTTCCCTATTTCGGGCGTTCAAAAAGGTAACGCATTCAGAAGAAAATCTGGATCACTTCTACTTCTGGGGAGAAATGCTATTACGCGATTTCGATGAACTCGACAAATACATGGTGAATGCAGAAGGTTTATTTCGCGACCTTAGCAATCAGAAAGAACTTGATGATCATTTCGATTACCTGACAGAAGAGCAAAAGAAATTCCTTCAGGATTTTTGGCAAACCGTTTCCTTCAGTGATTCCGACAGCAAGAAGAGTTTCCTTAAACTCTGGCAGAATCTATTTGGCGTCTATCAGGAATTCAAATCAAATCTCTTAAAGGATAAAAAAGGATTTGCCGGAATGATTCAGCGAGAAGTAGCCGAATCTTTTCAAGGAACATCTTCGCGAACCAATAATCAAGTAGTTTTTGCAGGATTTAATGCACTTACTACAGCCGAAGAAAAAATCATTACCTGGTTTGTTCAATATCAGAATGCAAAAGTATTTTGGGATGAGGATCAATTCTACCTGAAAGAAGAACACAGAGAAGCCGGAACGTTCTTTCGTGAGTATCGAAAGCAAACTATTCTGGGAAATACATTTCAGGAAACGGCACCATCATTACTTGACCAGCCAAAAGAAATTAATATTCTCGGAATACCACAGCGTGCTGGCCAACCCAAACTTTTATCGCAACAGCTGGAAGAAATAATTTCATCAAAGAAAAATGGGCAATCAATAGAAATTGAACGCACCGTTATTGTTCTTCCAGATGAAAGTCTTTTATTACCTGTGCTGTACGCATTACCTCCAGCACTTCGTGCTATCAATGTTACGATGGGTTATCCTTTGGTGAATACACCTTATTATTCGCTCATCGATTTTTTATTCGAACTTCATCTCCGTAAACGCAAAGAAGAATTTTATCATCGACAAGTATTGGCGGTTCTTCGTCATCCTTATTTAAAAGCAAGGTTAAGAGATCGGGGTTCTGCCTGGATCGCAGAGATTCTGAAAAATAATCAAGTGCACATTGCACCGTCATTCTTCAAAAGCAATATAACAGCTGACGCAAATCCAGAAGTGGATGAAATCATTCAATCGATCTTTATCACCATTGAGCCAAAGGATTTTTTGAAGTATGTACTGACCATCATTCAGCAACTGGCAACATCAGAAGCAGCGGATGGCTTTATGGAGAAAGAATTTGCATTTCATTTTCATCGTGTGCTCTCTCGTGTGGATGAATTGAATGTGAGCGAACCGATGGAACTTCGCATGCAGCAACGCATGTTCAGACAGATTATTCGTGCTGAAAAAGTCCCGTTCACTGGTGAACCTCTAGAAGGTCTGCAAATCATGGGTGTACTTGAAACGCGTAATCTTGATTTTGATCACGTCATTGTGCTTTCACTGAATGAAGGTCTGTGGCCCGCTGCACCGAGACAAGGTTCTTACATTCCGCACACCATCAGGCGAGCTTACAAACTTCCAACATCAGAGCATCAGGATGCGATGTATGCGTATTTGTTCTATCGCTTGTTGCAACGTGCAGAAAAAGTTGATCTTTATTATAACACCGAACCAGACAAGTTGGGCACTGGAGAAATGAGTCGATACCTTTATCAAATCATTTATGAAACAGGCTGGAAACACGAACGCAAGATTTTATATAATCCTGTACAGGTAAATCAAACGGAACCCATCACGATCGAAAAGAAGCTCGATGTACTTCAAAAACTAGAGCGGTATTTTGGAAAGGCGCTCACGCCATCAACACTTAATACCTATATCGAATGTCGTTTAAAGTTTTACTTCCGACATTTAGTAGAATTAAAAGAACCGGAGGAAGTAGAAGAAGAAGCGGACGCGCGCATCTTTGGAAATATCTTTCACAGAGTAATGGAGTTATTTTATTTAGATCTTAAATCACCTTCCGGTGAATGGTTCATCCATGAGAACAATTTTACAGACCTGGATAAAAAATTAGAATACTACATTGAACGTGCCTTTCGTGAACATTTTCATTTGGCTGATCAAAAGAAAATGAATTATAGTGGTCTTCAACTTGTGGTAAAGGAAATGGTGAAGAAGCTAGCGCTTCATGTTTTAGCAAAAGATAAAAAATATTCGCCCTTTACTATTGAATTCCTGGAGGTGAATAATTTCAACATCACCCTCCGTGTTCCGCAAGGAGATAAGAAATTAACCATTGTTCTGGGCGGAAAAATTGACCGTGCAGATCGCAAAGAAAATACCATTCGCATTTTGGATTATAAAACGGGCGGTGACCTGAATGTCTTTTCAAGTGTTGAATCACTTTTTGAACGGAATAATGATAAGCGAAACAAGGCTGTGTTTCAGGCATTGCTCTACGCGCTTGTTTACGAAAAACGAAATCCGGAATTATTTACATCATCGACCAAAACAAAACTCCAACCCGGTCTCATCAATCGAAAAGATATTTTTAGAAGCGACTTTGAATATGGGCTTTACCTTAACAAACAACGATTAGAAGATGTATCGAATCTGCTTCCCGAATTTGAAACACATCTTACTACACTATTAGAAGAGATTTTTAATCCCGATCAACCCTTCGATCAAACCACAGTTTTAAAAACCTGTTCGTATTGCTCCTACAAAGAAATATGTGGACGCTAGTAGTCAATAACTTTGTGAACCTTCGTGGCGAAAAGATCCATTGCCACAAAGACACCAAGTCACGAAGGAGCCACTAAGAATTTCTAGTTAATCAAACACACCAAATAAATTCAGCATCACAATTCCGCTTACAATCGGACAAACAAAGCGAATAAAAAAAACCCAAATCTTTGCCGGACTTACTCCAAAGATTCTTGCTGATTTAAAATAAGGCGATCCTTCATTAATCTCGTCTACAATTTTAGAAGTATCCATTACCCATCCGGTGTACAATGATGTGGTTACAACAACAATCAACATAAACACACTACCAAAAAGATGATCCATAATATTCATCACTGTGGTTTGTCCGAAAAGTTTGAGATTAGTAAACCACTCAACGCTACCATTGGAAAGCGCTGAAGGTATTCCAACAATGAACGCTGTGATACCAACAGTCCATGTGGCTTTCTTTCTACTCCATTTTTTATCGTCAATAAAGTAAGATCCAACGACTTCTACCATTGAGATCGTTGATGTAATAGCAGCGATGAATAACAACAAAAAGAAAAATGCTCCTGCAATATTTCCAAAAGGCATCTTTGGAAATATATTAGCAAGCACTTCGAACACAAGAGTAGATCCGGAACCGGGTTCCATATTAAATGCAAACACTGCTGGAAAAACCATTAGGCCTCCAAGCAAAGCAATGGAAGTGTCCATCACACCTACCCACAAACTAGAACTTACAATGCTTTGATTTTTTGGAAGGTATGATCCATAGGTAATCATAATTCCCCATCCTATGCCGAGTGAAAAGAATGCCTGTGTGAGTGCTTTCAAAACCACCATGCCTGTGATCTTGGAAAAATCAGGAACCAAATAAAACTCAATACCCTTTTCTGCTCCAGGAAGCGTAAGTCCTCTTATAATGATAACTATAAGCAAAAGAAATAATAAGGGCATTAGAATTTTGGTTGCCTTCTCAATACCTCCTGAAACTCCACCAAGAACAATCAGAATGGTAACCAACATTGCTACTGCGGTTAGCGGCACAACATAAGAAGGCGCAGCAATGAATTCTGCAAAGGGGAGCGGACTATTCGAAAGTGATGTGAACATATACCCAACCGTCCAGCCAGCAATAACGGTGTAATAACTCAGCACAAAAAAACTAACACTGATGGCGAGCACACCACCCATAAATTTCCAAAAGGGATTTGCTCCTGTTGTACGAAAAGCACCGATACTATTTTTTCCAGTGAGACGGCCGAGTGCCATTTCATTCATCAGCACAGGTGCGCCTATAACAACAACACAGATAAGATAGACAATAACAAAAGCAGCTCCTCCATTTTGTCCTGTGAGATAAGGGAATCTCCAAATATTACCAAGTCCAACTGCTGAACCAGCAGCTGCCATGATGAACCCAAATTTCGAGCCCCACTCTCCGCGTGATGATGCCATAATTATTTAGATTAATGAAGCGACAATATAGAAAAGATAATCAGGAAGTGTTAATCGTTATTGGTTAATCGAAATACAAACCCAAATACCTATTGACGGATAACGATTAAAAATTAACGGATAACCATCACCGAATTTGAGAAGCTAAAACTGCTATACCTTCCTGAAATGAATGCGGATCATAACCAAGATCTTTACGCGCCTTGTCAATAATGAAACCTGTCTTGGGTGGACGTTGTGCAGGTTGTTTAAACTGAGTCGAATCAGTCGCTTTAATTAATGACTTATCCAATTTAAAAAAGTCCGCTGTTGCGATCGCAATCTCATAGGGACTAAGAAAATCTTTGCCTGAAAGGTGATAGATTCCTGTTGCTTTTGTTTTGGCAGCAAGGTAGCAGCCCATTGCTAAATCTTCAGCCAAGGTAGGTGTGCGCCATTGATCATTAACAACCTGAATCGTCTTGCCTTGCTCCAAACTATTTTTTACCCACAACACAATGTTCGAGCGACTCATATCTTCCGTAATTCCATAAACTAAAACGGTCCGTAAGATTGACCAGCTAATCTTACTTTTAATCAGAAGTTCTTCAGCAGCCAATTTACTTTTACCATAATAATTTACGGGATTGGGTTTTGCGGCTTCATCCAACGGACCATATGTTCCATCGAAAACAAAATCGGTTGATATATGCACAAGGTGTACATTGTTCTTTTCACAAGCTTGGATCAGATTTTCAACAGAATTCACATTGGCTTTCCAACACGCCACACGCTCCGTTTCACATTGATCCACTTGCGTCATGGCCGCAGTGTTGATAATAACATCCGGTTTTATTTCAAAAATAATCCGATCCACTTCTGCCGCATCTGTTACATCCAGTGAATGAAATACACCGCTGGTAATCGGTAAAACAGATTTACCTCTTGCCGTTGCAATAAGGGAAATCGGTTTCTCATTTTGCAGAAGATGCGTAAGCTTCTGACCTAACAAACCATTTGATCCGGTTACAAGAATTTTCATTCGATGATGAAAGGGTTTATTTTATTTCAGGATATACATATCCGTAAAGCTTCTCAATTTTTTTCTTTGACAATTCTTCAACCGTTACAGTCATGCGAATATCTTCCATAGGACGATGAGCTTGATCTACAGATTGCCCAGCAATTTTATCAATTACCTCCATTCCTTTAATTACTTTACCAAATACGGTGTATTCGTCATCCAAATGTACTGCTCCACCAACAGTAGTATAGGCTTTCAATCTCTCAGGAGAAATTTCTTTATCCACTTTAATGCCAGTCTCTTTTACAACACGTGGTTTAATTTTCATTAGAATCGCCTGGTATCCTTTCATGTCATTTGCCTGATACATTGCAACGATGGAATCATAAGCGGGTCGGTTGGCCGGGTTTTGAAAAAATTGCCCCAAGGCCTGATTCAATTTTACTTGATCAGTCCTTAGCTCATCCTCTGTCATGACTATACCTTGTACGATATAGAATTGTGATCCACTGCTGGCCTTTGAAGGATTTTGTTGATCAGGCACACGCGCAGCAGACAATGCTCCCTTCTCATGAAAATATTGAGGAAGAAATTCCGCATCGATTGTATATCCAGGGCTTCCACTTCCCAGATGCTGACCGGGCTGCGCCTTTTTTGAATCCGGATCGCCACCTTGAATCATAAATCCCTGCATGACTCTGTGAAAAAGTAAACTGTCAAAGTAATGTTCTTTGGCAAGCTTAATAAAATTCTCTTTGTGCTTTGGGGTTTCGTCATAGAGGATGGCCACCATATCACCGTATTTTGTTTTGATGGTAACAACATAATCCTTTTTGCTTTGTGCACAGCTCGTTAAGAACACAAGACAAATTAAAACGACAGAAGCAATACAATTCCGATTCATACGATTCAAAATATAATAATTAAAAGTTTATAGTTGTTTTCTGATTTCATTGAGAATCTCCACTCCTCCTTTTTGCAACACTTCATTGGCAACTGCTTCGCCCAATTCTTTTGCCTCTTGTGGCGATGCTGATTTTTTTACCTTCACTACTTGTTGCCCGTCAAGCGAGATAATACCGGCCTTTAAAGTAATGAGGTCGCCATCATAATGAGCATAACCAAAAGATGGAATACTACAACCTCCATGAAGTTTTTTCAAAAAGGCACGCTCAGCCCGAATACAGTTTTCAGTAATAGGATGATTAACCCAGCGCTGAATAATTTCTTTTTTATCAAACGACAATTTCTTATGGCATTCAACCGCCACACTTCCCTGACCAACCGGTGGAACAAAATAACTGGTCTCAATTTTCTCTGCTATCAAATCATGATATCCCATGCGATGAACTCCTGCATACGCCAACAACAATGCATCACACTCGCCAGCCTGAAGTTTACTTATCCTTGTTTGTAAATTACCTCGAATCGTTACCGCTTCAGTTTGCGGATAGAAATGTTTTAGGAACGCCACTCTTCTTGTAGAGGCTGTTCCGATTCTAATTTTATCGTGAGTGAGATCAATGTTCTTTAATGAGCTTACCAGTACATCGTTCACCACTTCGCGTTCGGTGAAGGCAATGAGCTCAAGTTCTTCAGGTAATTCAGAGGCCAGATCTTTGGCGCTGTGTATGGCAATGTCAATTGAACCGTCCAACAGTTTCGCTTCAATCTCATCCGTAAAAACTCCTTTACTGCCAATCTTTGAAATGGTAACATCCAGCATTTTATCACCTTTCGTTTCGATGGTTATAATTTCTGTTGTGTAACCCGATGGCTTAATCATGTTGGCTACATATTCCGCCTGCCACAAAGCAAGTTTACTTCCGCGTGTTCCGATTCGAATGACTTTGTTCATGGCCGTTGGTTTAGAAGTTTAAATACCTGTACTAAATCGATTGGAGGGTTTTAAGATTTTAGACGTTAGATATAAGACTTTAGACATTAGATTTAAGATTTAAGATTTTGGAGATTTTTAGTGACATATCGAGGAAAATCATTTTGGCGCTACCGTTTCGTTCGAGATGGTAATGCGCTTCGTTAAGAAGTTCAAATGATTTTTCAATTTTCTCTACACTCAAAAACTTACTGAATTTTTCAATGAAGATCAGCTCTTCTCCCTGCACACGATTCATTGCACTTGCACCCGAAAGTTGAAGCAACACTTCCCGCAACGCATTCATACTATAGGTAATAATGTTTCTTTGGTTCAGTCTGTCCAAGGCATGAAATTCATCTGCCATTGTTACCATAGCAGCATAACTTCTTCCATAACACATCCGCATCCAATCCATGAAATGCTTTGAGTTGTCTCCCTCATCACTATCAATGCTCTGAATGGCAAGATTCAAATTACCTTCGGCCAGTCTTGCAAGGCGGCTAGCTTTACTTTTGTCTACAGCATAATTTTCAACAAGACAAGTCTCAACATTCTGATCAGACAACAATGGTATTGTAACCAGTTGTGTTCGTGAAATAATCGTTGGCAGTAATCGATCAACTGCATTGGTCACTAAAATAAAATAGGTATGTGCTGGTGGCTCTTCTAAAATTTTAAGAATACCATTGGCCGCGGAAGGGTGCATCAACTCAGGCTGCCAAACAATCATTACCTTATACGGACTCTCAAATGATTTAAGCGAAAGCGTTTTTATAATCTCTCTGCTCTCCTCTCTTGAAATTAACGCCTGCTTATCCTCGCCTCCATAATAATTTGTCCAGTCATCTAAATTTCCGAAAGGTTGTTCGAGAAGAAAAGAACGCCACGATTTTGTGATTTCCGCTTTGAAGCGATCATCGTCTTTGTCATTCTTTACATTGCTGAGTGGAAAAACAAAGTGCGTATCCGGATGAATGAATTTTGCATTTTTAGTACAGGCTGAACAAACTCCACAGGCATCTTCACCTTTGTTTTCGCAATGAAGGTAAGTGGCGTATGCCAATGCAATAGGTAAATTCAAAGCACCTTCTGCGCCCACAAAAAGTTGGGCATGCGCAATGTGATTACCTTTCACTGCATCAGTGAGGAGTTTTTTTGTTTCGGTTAGGCCGGGTATGCTTGAGAACTTCAATTCAAATTATATTTTCGTATTCTATTCAAATTTTTAAACCGCAGAGGGCGCAGAGAAACGCAGAGTATGAGACTGCTACTTCTTTGCTTTATCTATTCTAAAAAAACTTCAATCAATGCCGGGATCTCATCACTTTAAAAAAATCCTCTGCGAACCTCAGCGCTCTTTGCGGATTGTTTTTCTTCCGAGTTCTGTGGTTAATGATTAACCTTTCTCCCAAACTCTATTCTTTGCTGTCAATTCATAAACTGTAGTCATGATATTTTTCTCAACATCATTAAACTTAATATCTCTTCGGGCTAATACACGCGTAGCTGTTTCCAATGCTTTATCCAATTTATGTGTAGTAAATCCAGATGATCCTCCCCATGCAAAAGAAGGAACATAGTTGCGCGGAAAACCTTCACCAAAAACATTTGCACATACATCCACGACAGTGCCCGTATTAAACATCACGTTGATGCTGCACTTGCTGTGGTCGCCCATTAACAATCCACAAAATTGTAAACCTGAATCTTCAAAACTTTCAGAGCTGTGACTCCACAACTTCACGAAATCATAATTATTTTTCAGGTTAGAGGTATTGGTATCTGCACCAAGATTACACCACTCACCTATCACCGAGTTACCAAGGTATCCATCATGTGCTTTGTTGCTATAACCAAAGATCACCGAGTTGCTTACCTCTCCTCCAATTTTTGAATACGGTCCAACTGAAACATCCCCTCTCACTTTGGCTCCCATGTTTACGTGCGAACCTTCACACAACGCAAATGCTCCGCGGATAACCGCGGAGCATTTGAACAATACTATTCCTACCTAAATAGATCGGTCCGGTTTCGGCATTCAATAATGCGGCACGAATGTAAACTCCTTCTTCAACAAAAATATTTTCAGGATTGTATGTAATGGTGTGCTTATCATTAATAGGTGCAGATGTTCTTCCTGCTGTGATCAGTTTAAAATCAACCCTAAGCTGCGCAGCATTCTCTCTAAATATTTTCCACGACTTATCAATGATGGTGATCTCAGCAGGATACTCCACAGTATTCTTGTTGTTCATTTCTGCTCCTGGATTGTGCGCAGCAACGAGCAGATTTCTGTGTACTAAAAAATACCCTTCAGGTAAGGCCTTCAGGGTATCAACTAATTTTTGATCAGGGCAAACCGCTCCGTTAATGAGCAGATTGTCTGCAGTTTGAACCAATTTAAATTTCTGTTGTAAATAAGATTCGGTGCGAAACGAAGTTGATGCGCCTAACCATTTTTCCCATTTCTCTGCAATGGTGAGAATACCAACTCGAATAGCACCAACCGGGCGCGTGAAGGTAAAAGGTAGGAGGTTAATGCGAATGGCGGGGTCGTCAAAAAGAATAACGTTCATCCGTCAAAAATAAACGCAGTTTGGTAATGATTGCGGTATTGGGCGAATTAATTGTGAGCGGGCGCTCAGTTAATCGTTAGACGTTAATCGTTAATGGTCTAAAGATGAAAGTTTAGGGTAGGTAATCAGATAATTTTGAAGGTTGAAAGTAAAGTTCATTGAGTTGCCCATGCTCGCAGGCAAAACCCGCACCCACGATTAACCTTTAACTATTCACGATTAACTCAAACTTAGGCCAAAAAAAAGCCCTCGTTTCCGAAGGCTTTTCTCTCTCACTCAATTAAAAAGAAGAAGTATTAAGCTTTCTTCTGATATTTATTTTTGAATTTCTCAACGCGGCCAGCTGTATCTACGAACAACTTCTTACCGGTGAAAAATGGATGCGAAGCAGAACTTACTTCGACCTTGATAACTGGATATTCCTTGCCGTCTTCCCACTTAATGGTCTCTTTAGTACCATGTGTAGAACGTGAAATAAACTTATGATCACTTGAGGTATCCCAGAAAACCACCTCTCTATATTCTGGATGAATGCCGTTTTTCATATCGATTCTTGCGTTTTTACTTTAAAGGACTGCAAAGATAAAGCGCTCAAACAGATAAACAAGCCCCAGATTCTGTAATTTTTAAGGAATTCCTCCTATCTGATTCAAAAACCGTATTTTGGCTCAAAATCCAGTGGAATGAACATCCAATCATTTGCTCTATCATTACTCTTTATAATAGGGACTTTCTCCCTGGTCAAGGCGCAAAGCAATTATGCACCTCTAAATGAGGACTATTACCATTGGATAGATCGCTATGAGGTCAAGTCAGGCAGGGTAAGTTCTGAGATTTTCACTGCTGTAAAACCTTATAGACGGTCGGATATAGTGGCTTTTGTAGATTCTCTTCATCAGGGAGATAGTAATGTATTTACCTCCAAAACGGATCAGTTCAATTACGATTACCTAAGGAATGATAGCTGGGAATGGTCACGTGCCGAAACCAGTGATAGCCGGAAGCCTTTCCTGAAATATTTATATCGCAAGAAATCTGATGCCTATCATGTCGATGTTGATGCGCTTGATCTTCACATCAATCCGGTAATCTATTTTGGACTCGGCAAAGATTCCAGAAATGATGACATGGCCTTCATCAATACACGTGGTGTTGAATTGCGAGGTATGATCGATAAAAAGGTAGGATTTTATACTTATCTAACCGATAACCAGGCAATCGTACCTTCTTATGTCTGGGATCAGATGTCACTGAACCCGGTTGTTCCTCACGAAGGTTTTTGGAAGAGTTATAAAGGTAAAACTGCGGCAGTTGATTTTCTTCAGGCAAGAGGGTACATCACCTTTGATCCAACCAAACACATCAACATTCAATTCGGGCACGATCGGTTTTTCATTGGCAATGGATATCGCTCTTTCATTTTCTCCGATTATGCTCCACCTTCATTATTTCTGAAAACAGATGTAAAGGTTTGGAAATTCAATTACCTATTTTCACTTAATAACATGACAGCTGATGCACCCGGGACACTGGGTGGTTCAAAAACATCATCATCAGGCAACCCCATGAAATTCGTTGCCTTCCATCAGTTGAGTATGAACATTGGAAAGAAACTCAACATTGGTGTTTTTGAATCGGTCGTCTTTACGGATGATGATTCGCTTCACACTGGTGGTTTTGAATGGTCTTACTTAAATCCTATTATTTTTTATCGCGCCATCGAACAACAAAATGGTAGCAGCGATAATGTGATTCTGGGTATGGACATTAAATGGAATCTGGTTAAGAAGCTTTCGCTGTACGGTCAGTTTATATTGGATGAATTCAAAATTGATGAGATCAGAGCAGGTAATGGATGGTGGGCTAATAAATATGCCATACAATTCGGAGCAAAATATATTGACGCGTTTGGCGTCTCTAACCTCGACTTACAAGGAGAATTCAATTTGGCCAGACCTTTTACCTTTGCGCACAACACCCAATACGGTGGTTACGTAAGCTATAATCAGCCCATCGGACATCCGCTTGGAGCTAACTTCAACGAAGTAATCGGTATTCTTCGCTATCAGCCATTGCCACGCTTAAACCTTGTGGGCAAACTAACGATGACAAACATTGGTCGTGATTCAACATCCAATAGTAAAAACTACGGAAGTAATTTATTACGGGATAATAGTAAAGACAGAGATGAGTATGGCAACACCATTGGCCAGGGCTACAGCAATAAAATTGTGTTCGCAAGCTTTACGGCTAGTTGGCAAGTGATGCAAAATCTTTTTGTAGATGCTAATCTGGTCGTTCGCAAAAGCCAAAGCGACCTACCTATTTACAACTCCAACACAACCATAACTTCGTTAGCTTTGCGCTGGAACATTGCCAGAAGGCTTTATGAATTTTAAATTTTTGATGTAATCTGATGAGGATTTTCTTTCGCGTTCTGGAATATTCGAACAACCTGATATCAAAGCTGATTCAGTTTTTTGTGTACTCCATCCTAGGTACAGTCTTTGGCCTTATCACATTTGCTGTTGCCATGCCTTTGATTGAGGCATTGTTCGATAAAGCTAACGTAACCAAGATTTCACCTTTACCTTCCTTTGAACTTTCCACCGGATATGCCATCGATGCGTTTAACCATTTCTACACAAAGACGGTAATGCAATATGGAAAAGTAGACGCCTTGCTTTTTATTTGTGTGTGCATTATTGCCAGTACGCTACTAAGTAGTGTCTTTAAATATTTAGAAAGAGTCATTGCATCACAAATGCGTGTGAATGTTGTGAATAATCTCCGAGCAGAAATTTTCTCGAAGATAACACGATTACAAATCAGTTACTTCAATACCAATCGCAAAGGTGATCTCATTTCCCGATTTACGGGTGATGTTCAGGAAATAGAAAGTACAGTGATCAATAGTTTGAAAACGATATTGAAAGAACCCGTTACCATCGTTATCTATTTCGCTGCCATGTTTTTTATCTCTGTAAAGCTTACCCTCTTTGCACTTATTGTACTCCCAATAGTCGGTGGCGTACTCGGTGGCATTGTTAAGCGATTAAAGAAAAAAGCAAAACTTAGTCAGGAATCACTCGGGCGTATTGTCAATATATTAGACGAGACCTTTAGTGGCATGCGCGTAATCAAAGCATTTAATGCGCGCAATTATATTTTGACTAAAATGGGCAAGGAGAATGATCATTATAGCAAAGTAAATCTTTCGATGGCCTATAAAAATGAATTGGCCTCACCCGTATCGGAACTTTTGGGTGTATTGATTGTAACGATTATTATGTATTTCGGGGGCAGTCTGATTTTAAGTGGCGAGTCAGAACTTTCAGCCAAAGCCTTTATTGGTTTCCTTCTTTTCTTCTCTCAGATTATTCAGCCCGCCAAAACATTTTCGAATGGCATTACCTCAATACAAAAAGGTATTGCATCCGCCCGAAGAATTTTCACGGTGATTGATACGGAACCCATCATCGAGAATAAACCCAACGCCATTGTACTGGACACCTTCGAAAAGAATATTGAATTCAAAAATGTAAGCTTTGCTTATGATACCGAACTGGTATTAAAAAACATTAACCTTACGGTAGAGAAAGGAAAGACCATAGCGCTTGTCGGTTCATCAGGAGGAGGTAAGTCTACATTAGCAGATTTGGTTCCACGCTTTTATGATCCTACTAATGGTGATGTCTGCATTGATGGCGTATCACTTCGTGATTATGAAATTGAATCGTTGCGAAAACAAATGGGTGTTGTTACACAAGAATCTATTTTGTTTAATGACAGCATCTTTAACAACATCGCCTTT
>DAIQPD010000322.1:0-2997 GCA_036787535.1 Chryseolinea sp. | reverse complement strand
GTTTCAATCTGTTCCAAGTTGCCCAATATTCTCTCCTGTGAAGGACTACACCACTACTCGTCCGCTTTTTGCTCGTGCTAAACCGCGCGCAACACCGGAAGATGGAGAGTCCTATCCAGATGAACCGACAGGTAAGATGAGCATTATTGATTTTGATGGCGGATTGATTCCATACGAAGTAAGAATTGAATTAGACTCTGCTTCAGTAGGCGGGCAGTCTTTTGAAACTGATTTCGAAGAGGTAATGAAGAACAGTAATTTACAATTCGAGAAAACGTATGAGAATATTCCAGCAGGTAGATACCTTGTTCAGGTGCAGGATTTGTTCGGTTGCGTTTTAGAATTCTATGAACGTGTTCCTTTGGATACTGACCTTTTCATTCCGAATGTATTTACACCTAACAATGATGGACTCAATGACATATTCTTCATTCGGAATTTACCTGCAAATGAAGGCAAGTTAACCATAACCAATCGCTGGGGTGTAAAGGTATTCTCAACCAATAGCTATGGAAACAACTGGGATGGTGAAGAGTTTGAAGATGGAGTTTATTACTATACCCTTCAAACCTCTACGGATACCAGAAAAGGTTGGGTTGAAATCATGAGGGGAGTGAAGCCTTAGAATGGAATTGAGAATTTGGAATGTAGAATAGGTAATGAATGTAAAGATCAGAAGGTCTTTCGACACTACGCTAACTGCGATAAAAAAAGTAACGTATCAATTTGGTCAGCATAGTCGCCTAATTCAGGGAACTGTGACTGACCAAATTTTATAGTAGCCCAGTCTGAATCACCAACAATACATTGGACCTTTTCTTTAATCGAATTCAATCGATCGTTTAGTTCTACGGTAGAATTATAGAATTCATAATAAATAACAGAGATTGGAGATACCATCTTTTCATTTTCCTGAAGAATGGCAAATCCATTATCAAGGAAGGAAGAAATATTTACAAGGAGTATGGATTTCTGATAGTCGTAGTTATTGCAGTATTTGTGATGATGAACAATATCGTGATAGCTTTCCCAACCCCGATAGACGTTACCTAAGTCGTAACCTGCGGGAACAAATAGTTTGGATACATTTCTGCACCCCAATCCAAAATAGCTAAAGACATCAAGCCCGAGTGCGTTGAGATCGTGTTCACTTTCATTTCCGGTTAACACGGCAATTGATGTTCTGTTCTTTCGAATGATGTTTGGATACTTACCAAAGTAGTAATCAAAATAGCGAGCAGAGTTATCACTACCGGTAGCAATAACGGCATCAAAATTCTTAAGTCTTTCAACCCATTCAATTTGGGTTTCAAATTGAGGCTCGATGGAGATGAGTTTGTGAATGAGAAATTTAATCAATACTGAATCCTTCGAGCTTAATTTTATCTGAGCATGATGTCCGCTGATGAGGACACACAATAAATCATGAAAGCCTACCATCGGTATATTACCTGCCAGTATTAAGGCAACTTTTTTTGCATTGCTCCTGAAGGTATAAGTGGATGTCCATATTCGTAACTTTTCTTCATCAAGAAAGGAAGCAACACCACTAACGGCCATTCGTACATTACTCTCCGTAAACCACGGATTTTCCCTGCGCACTTCTTCTGCTATCGATTGAAACTCATCTTCGCTTAATTCTTTAATCCATTTACCTAATGCTGTAAGGGCAAGTATCCTCTCTTCTGTTTTCATTGACTAAACTTTTAAGGAGACGTTCCCGTTTTAAGTTCGATTGATGTATTTTTGCATCAGTAACAAGTTCAAAAATAGAAAAAGCATGGCAATAATAATTACGGACGAATGTATCAACTGTGGTGCATGTGAACCGGAATGCCCTAATACAGCTATCTATGAAGGAGGCCGCGAGTGGAACTGGGCTGGTGGTACTAAATTAGAGAAAGTTGAATTGGAAGACGGAACAGCGATTGAAGGTAAAGCCGCTCAAGCGCCTGTATCCGATGAATTTTATTATATCGTTTCAGGAAAGTGTACAGAATGTTCTGGCTTTCATGAAGAACCTCAGTGTGCGGCAGTTTGCCCTGTAGATTGTTGCGTACCTGATCCGGATTACGTTGAAACGAAAGAAGAACTTCTTGCGAAGAAAGCCTGGTTGCACCAGGAAGTCGTGCAGGAATAATATAGAAGTTAATAGTTAATAGGGAATAGTGCAATGTTGGGAGAGTTCATGCATAAAATTTGCTAAGTGCACTGTCCTGATAACGATTAACCATTAACGATTAACTAAAATCACTTCATCTTACCTCTCTTTATCAGATACGTTTGAAGAATTACATGGAAGTCGGTGTTCACATCGACTTCTATGAAATCTATCTTGTACTGATTGCAGCGTATTTTCAATTCTTTTAAGAAGGCTTCCGAATCAGACTGATATCGATCTTTAATATCAGCTGGATTTAGTTTTATTTTCTCGCCATTTTCAAGATCAATAAATTCCATTGGTCGGTCTTCAAAGTTGAAACTCAGCTCCGTTTCTTTATCCATCACATGAAAAAGAATTACTTCATGCCGATTGTGTTTTACATGTTGCAAAGCTTTAAAAAGCTCGTCCATGTTCTCACCTGAGTCAAACATATCACTAAAGATGATGACGAGTGATCGCCTTGAAATCTTTTCAGCAACTTCGTGTAATACATTGGCTACGTGGGTGGGTGTTTGAATCGGCTTTTGTTTCTCTACATCATGCAATATTTTGTAGATTTTATCAAGGTGGGCAGGGGTGGACTTAATCGGTGTTAACGACTTGATAGCATCAGAGAAAAGGCAGAGACCAACAGCATCGCGCTGGCGCTGCAATAAGTAACTTAAAGCCGCTGCAGCATATTTGCTGAACCTGATCTTCGCTTTACTCTTTTCCGGATAATACATCGAAGCAGAGACATCCAAAGCTATAAGACACCTAAGGTTGGTTTCTTCTTCATATCGCTTTGTGAAGAGCCGATCTGTTCGGGCGTATACTTTCCAGTCGATGTGGCG
>DAIQPD010000321.1:0-3006 GCA_036787535.1 Chryseolinea sp. | reverse complement strand
TGCGGATACAAATGCTTGGTGCATAAACTTATAAAGAGCGGTAGCATTGCAATGGTTAAATACAAAACAGCGGCAATGTAGCACGACCTTACAGCAGTATTTGCTGAGCCTGATGACATCGATCGTTGAAATACATCTTGTGATGGAATAGATCCCAATCCCAGGACTGACCACGCAGCGATATAGGTAACTACTTCCTTAGCATTAGGTGAAGGAAGAAATTTAAAAGTCTCAGCAGGTACTTCATTCAAAATAGTGGTTACACCACCAACCTTTTGGGCCAGAATAAAAGCCAGTACTAAAAGTCCGATGACGATGATGATGCTTTGAATAAAATCGGTTATGGAGATGGCCCACATTCCACCTACATAAGTGTAAAGCGTAACCACTAATGCGCTGATCACAACACCTTGCCAAACGGCCATTCCGGTAACAACATTTAGAATAAGACCCATCGCCACCAGTTGCGCAGCGATATAACCAATATAGGGAGGTGCAAGAAAAATACTGGCTGTTAATTCTGTTTTTCTTCCATACTTCACTTTGAAAAAATCGCCCAGGGTGAGCAGATTCATGTTATACAGTTTGCGGGCAAAGAACAATCCGAAAACAATGAGACAAAGCGATGCTCCAAAAGGATCTTCAATTACAGCATACAATCCGCCTTTCAAAAATTCGGATGACGCACCAAAAACTGTTTCAGAACCAAACCAGGTAGCAAACAAAGCTGCAGAACTCAGAACAATGGGCAGGCTTCTACCCGCCAACATAAAATCGCCAGACGTTTTTACCTTTCGGGATGCCCAGAAACCGATTGCTATCGTAACAATAAGGTAGGCAATGATGGAGAGTAATAACAATTCCTTTCTTCAGTTAAGCGATTGAGCACCTAAAAGTAAAAAACAGAAAGTTTATTTCAACATCAATCTAAAAACTGCCTACTTTTTTTTCTTGAGTTCAAATGTTCTTGAAACATTAAACCCGAGATGAATACTGCCACTAAAAAAATCGTCCTCAGTCTCAGTTATAAAAGCACGCTCATTTAATCCAATAGCATTTGTTAATAGTAGCTGAAATACATGCCCGCCTGTTTCAATATCAATGCCGAAACATAGTGAGTTATGGTATGGTAGAAATTCACCACCAAAATTATACTGTCCTAAATTAAAATTCGCATAGTACTCTGCTGTAAGGGCAATACTCCGTGTTACTTTTAAGCGCCCACCGAATCCGAGCGCGAATTGATCTTGATTGGCCAATTCAGCGTCTGTATTAATAGCGTTTTTATGAACATAAGTAGGCATGATTTGAAATGAAAAACCAGGTGAAAATTTACGGGCAATAAGAAGTTGATAGGTATATGACATGCGATCGGTTGAAGCACTGCCCTTTGGTGAGATTCTATAAGCTGCATTTGCTAACGCTGTTACAGTAATCGGAAAATTTCGAACGCCCTTACTTTGACGAAGGAGTTTATACTTGAGAAAACCATCCATAGTCTTATCAACAGAGTTTCGACCAATGCTTACGGATAGCTTATCAGTAATACCATAATCTAAAGCAAGTCTGACAGAGGCTTCATCTAATCCGAACAAATTGTAGGCACCATCCTCAACGGATCCAAATCGGTGTTGAAAAATGAAATCCAACGTATTCTTACTTCTGGTTTCAACAGTGTGTCCGTTTCCAAGACGCGTTGATTTAAATGTAGCGAAGGCATAATCTGTTTCTTTAGATTGACTATTCAATTCATCAAGCAGGTTTTCCTGAGCAAACAAAGTGGTAGGTATCAAAGCCAGAATAATAATCAGGTTCTTCATAGGTAGGGGTTGATTAAAAAAGGTAGTAGTGTAAAATTAAAGATTGCAATCAGTTGTAAGAATTTAAGCACTCGTATGAAATAACACGATCTCATCAATCGCATTGAACATTTAATCAATAGACTCTAATTACCCCTCAAAACATAGACTCCTTTTATTTATTCAGGATAATGTTGTCATACTCCCGAAAATGCTCTAATTTGATCGCAAGTCTTTCAGCAAGACAATCCGCATGGCTAAAAAGAAATTATTTACTGCCGATTATGAACTACATGCTTCTATTAAGATGCTGTATCCATACATACAATCAGCGAGTGGATTAAGTGAATGGTTTGCTGATGATGTTAAGATTAACAACTCCGACAAGACCTTTACCTTTGTTTGGGACAATGACGAACATAAAGCAAAAATGGTTGCCCATCGTACCAATCATTTCGTTCGGTTTGAATTTCTACCCGAAGAACCAGATGATGAAAAGGATCCCTCCTACTTTGAGCTGCGTTTGGAATTTAATGAAATGACCCAATCGTTATTTCTCAAGGTTACAGATTATTCTGATTTCGATGACCAAAAAGAACTTCATGATTTATGGGATAGTTTGGTAGAACTCCTTCGTAAAACCGTTGGTGGCTAAAACTTTCTCTCAAATTATTTCAAGTGTCTTTTCATTACCTTATCCTTGGCTTTATTTTTGAGTCACGCATTCCGCATGAAGAAGATTGACAAACTGGTTTTAGATTCATTTATTGGCCCGTTCATCATTACGTTTCTGGTTGTTGTCTTTATTCTGCTCAACATTCAGATGTTAAAATATTTTGATGACATCATTGGCAAAGGACTGGGTTGGGATGTTATCGGAGAATTACTCTTTTACTTTGCTATCTTCACTACGCCCACAGCGTTACCGCTTGCGGTTCTGCTTTCATCCTTAATTGCTTTTGGAAATTTAGGAGAACACTTTGAGTTAACGGCTATTAAGAGTGCAGGTATATCCCTGATCAGAGCACTTCGCCCGATTTTCATTTTTGTTCTATTCTTAACGGTTGTCGCCTTTTACGCCAATAACAATCTTGTTCCCAAAGCTGCGCTCGAAGCCTATACTTTATTATGGGATATCAAACAAAAGAAACCTGCGCTTGATCTTAGAGAAGGTGCATTCTACAATGGACTCAATAACATCAGCATT
>DAIQPD010000320.1:0-3022 GCA_036787535.1 Chryseolinea sp. | reverse complement strand
CCGGCGGACCGATGGCCGCCGGCATCGCGCAGACCGATACCACCAGCGACCTGCCTCGCGCACCATACATTACCTTTGCTGTTTCTTTTCCGGTTTCAGAAATTTCCTTCACCATTTGAAGAAACGGTTCATGCAACTCTGCAAGATTGGTCTTTTCTGCCGGCCAGTAATTCATCTCCGCATTGATGTTGATGGTGTACTTACTATCCCACGGTGGTTTGATTTTATTATTCCAAATACCTTGTAGAGTAGCCGGCTGACCACCAGGCTGTGAAGACGATATCAATAAGTAACGACCATATTGAAAGTAAAGCACAACCATTTGAGGATCGTTGGCCTTGCTGAAATTTTTTAGTCGCTCGTCTGTGGGTTGCTTTGCTGCCTCACTAACACCAAGATCAAGCTTCACTCTTTTAAAATATTTTTGATATGCGACTGTGTGTGCTTTTTGAATATTCTCAAAAGACTTTGAAAAGGCTTCATTCAAATATTTTGATGCTCTTTCGTTTTCGTCTCCACTGATGTCACTATAAGTATTGAAGTTTGTAGCAATGGATATATAAATCGTAACGGCATTTGCATCGCTTACAACAAGAGAGGTATCATTTGAAGATAGCTTACCTCCTTCTGATTTCAATCGTGCAATTCCTTTAAAACGCACTTTCCCTTCCACACCTTCGTGATCAATCGATACTCCCGAAATACTTAATTCATTTGCTGCAGTCGTTTTAACTGTGGCCTTGGCTTGTGGTGTTGAAAAATCAGCAGTAAAGGAAATACTACGAGGTTTACTAGCGGAAAGCCGCATAACAATCACCCGATCAGAAAGTGAGGCGAATACTTCTCTTGTATAGGTAATGCCATTTACGACATAAGAGGTTTTAGCAACTGCTTTTTCAATATCAAGTTCACGGTGGTAGTTGCTAAAGTTCTCATGCGCTGTAAAGGTAAGTTCAAGATTACCCACAGGTTCAAACATTTGGCCATGTGATTTTTTCGTAATGATTACTTTACCAGCTAATTTTTCTGCTTCCTTTTGTTTTCCATCAAAAATAAGCTGACGCATTTCAGGTAATGCTTTCAATGCCTCCGGATTGTCATTACGATTTGGACTACCACTCCAAAAGGTGTGTTCATTCAATTGGATAATTTCTTTTTCAACATTTCCATAAACCATGGCACCCAGTCTTCCATTTCCAATAGGCAAGGCATTTTCCCAGGTAACACCAGAAGGTTTGGTATACCAAAGTTTCAAACTGTTGGGTGTCTGACTATAACCTGTTGTCAAACTCAATATCAGTAGTAGTCCCGATGAAAAAAACTTCTTCATTTTAGTTTCTCGTTAAAAAGATTTCAGTCAATTCAATTAGTCAAACGTAACCATCGCTTTGATCACACCCTTTTCCGGATTCAACCAGCCTTCAAATTCTTTCGCTACAGAATCAAAATTCACACGGTGCGTGATATAATCTGTTGGGTTTACTTCGCCCTTTTTCATGGAATCCATTACATGTTCAAAATCCTGTTGGGTTGCATTTCGACTGCTCATGAGTGTGCCTTCGCGCTTATGAAATTCAGGATGGCTAAAACTAATGTCTCCCTTTTGCAAACCAATCAATACATATCGAGCACCATGCGCCATAAATTGAAACGAATTATTGATCGCTTTCAAATTACCTGTCGCATCGATTACAACTGTAGGCATTTCTCCATTCGTTATCTCGCGTATTTTTTCTAACGCATCTGGTGAAGACGCATTCACAGTATGATCAACGTGCAGTCGATCTTTACAAAACTTTAGGCGTTGCTCATTAATATCCAATGCAATTACTTTTCCTCCGGTAATGCGCGCGAATTCCATTGTACCTAAACCAATCGGTCCCGCACCAATAACCAACACATATTCACCCGCTTCAACGGATGCTCTCCTTACACCGTGCGCACCAATCGCGAGCGGCTCTACCAAAGCCAGTTCATCCAAACTTAAACCTTGACCATTCAAGAGTGATGAAGTTGGAACAGATAGGTATTCAACCATTCCTCCGTCTACATGCACACCGCAAACTTTCATCTGTGTGCAACAGTTTGGCTTGTGCATTCTACAGGCGATACAACTTCCACAATTAAAATAAGGTATGATGGTAACGAACTCTCCTTTCTTAAAACCGTCTGCATTATCAAAGTCAACTAGTTCACCCGCTAATTCATGACCCAGAATGCGGGGATAACTAAAGTACGGCTGAGTACCTTCAAAAGCGTGCAAGTCAGTACCACAGATACCGATGCGTTTTAATTTAATGATCGCACTTTGCCTTTCTAATTTAGGTTCCTGTACAGACTTGTATTGAAACTCATGAGGTGAATTACATATTAAGGCTTTCATTTATTATTTACATAATCTATTTCTGAAAATTCGAACGATCGAATATAAGTACTAATGAAATAGGTACCATGAAGGATCGATAGTACTTAGAAAAAATGATTGATGATCGGTCTGAATAAAAGATTAAGAGAGAGCATGAAATACCTCACAAAAAAACTGCAATTAAAATACATTACAAGCATCTCGTTCCAATTTCTTTTGTGAAGTGAAATCAATTTAAGCAAAGAATGGAATTCCCGGTGTTGCATACTTCTTCATTCCCTCTTCGTTGATGTCTACACCGATACCCGGTTTATCGGAAACTGTAATGAATCCATCTTTTGTAAATTCAGTTCCGTCAAATTTTACAATTTCTTTGAACATCGGATCTTTATGAAAATAAATTTGCCACTCCATGATCATAAAATTAGGAACGGAGGCGCAAACATGCGCACACGCCATAGCCCCTAAATACGATGCAACCATGTGTGGAGCAAAAGGTACATAATAAAGATTGGCCAGATTAGCAATTCGCTGACCTTCCCCCAAACCTCCGGCTTTTTGCAAGTCGGGCATGATAATATCTACGGCTCCCTTTTCCAGTAAGGGTCTGAACCCGTACGCCAGATAATGATTCTCGCCAGCACATATTGGTGTGCT
>DAIQPD010000097.1:0-15326 GCA_036787535.1 Chryseolinea sp. | reverse complement strand
TAGCTATTGATTTTTTGACGTGAAGAAGAACTGGAATCTCTTATCTAATATTGGTATTGTTGACAGCATGCCCTATGAAGAAGTTCGCAAAGTCCGACTTCTCAACCAGACATCAGTACTCATTATTGCTATCCTTCTTGTCTTTGTCGTAATCAATATTATTTTTCCTCGTCCTACACTCGCCTCAATCGAGTTTGTCTTTGCATTATTCTTTATGCTGGATATTTACCTTCATCACAAAAAGAAATACCTGTTTGCTTCTATTCTTTTCTTTATAAATACATATGTGTTCACCTTCTTGGTATCCTTCATTTTCTCTACGACCCGAAGTTTAGAATACATGTTTTTAGTACTTAGTATCTTTCCACTGGCTATCTTCAGGAATAAAGTATTGATTTATTTACCTGCTTTTCTTTGCTGGCTGCTCTTTATCATCGCTAAGTATTATTTTGTAACGAATGCCGATTTCGTTTCCTATCTGAATGGAACGATGCTTTTCGTATTACTATTCTCTATTGTAAAATACCTAAAAGATGAACACGATGGATATCGAAAGATTGTAGAGGCTCAAAATTTACAATTGCAAAAGTTAAACGAAGACAAGAATGAATTGATTGGAGTTGTCTCACACGACTTACGCAGTCCACTCAAGCGAATCAAAGGACTTCTCTTACTACTCACCCAAGAACCGGATCGGCTGTCAGCCGATCAGCTCGAAATTATTGTTCGGGCAAAAGATGTTGCCAAACAAAACATTGATTTAGTTGGCCGAATATTGGATATCCAATCCATAGAAAAAAACGAGAAGATAAACCTGGAGAAAATCAACATCTTGGATGTTCTAAATCCAATTGTAAAATCATTTGAAGAACAAGCCGCTAATAAAAGAATAACGCTTAAGCAATCATCACCCAACGGAAATTTAATAGCACAAGCCAATGAAGATTGCGCCAAACAGGTATTTGAAAATTTAATCTCAAATAGCCTGAAATTTTCTTATCCAGAAAGCACGGTGTACATCACGGCTAGATCTACATCGAATCATGTTTATATCTCCATAAAAGATGAAGGGCAAGGATTAGATGAAGAAGATCAAAAGAATCTCTTTAAGAAGTTCCAAAAACTAAGTGCGCAACCTACATCGGGTGAGCAATCTTCAGGACTCGGCTTAGCGATTGTTAAGAAGTATGTTGATGCAATGAATGGAACAATCGAGTGTAAAAGTAAAAAAAGTAAGGGCGCTGAATTCATTGTTCAACTTCCGATCGCTGAATAAATAATTAACTGCAGAGGGCGCAGAGTAGATACATTTGTATGACCAAGAAAATCCTTTCGGTGTTTAAAGAAGCACAAATCCGACTACTACTCTCTGCTCAACTCCGCGTCCTCTGCGGTTTAGAGAACTTTCTAACCTGAGCTTCCATCATCCCTTTATTCCGCAAACGTTGATTACTTCCCTACAATGTTCTGCATAGCGTATAAAAACATAGTTCACGTTTGGTAGTTGCGGATGCTTCCGGTTTTGTCAGTAATTAACTGTACCTTTGCTGCTTACATAATATTAATTAATGAAATCTTTTGAATCATTAGGTCTGTCCAAAGGCCTTACAGAGTCGATTCTAAAAATCGGCTTCGAAACCCCCACGCCCATACAGGAAAAAGCCATACCTGTTTTATTGTCCGGGAACCGTGACTTTGTTGGCCTTGCTCAAACCGGAACCGGTAAAACGGCTGCCTTCGGTTTGCCCCTTTTAGACTTAGTAGACGACTCCAGTCGCGACACACAAGCCCTTATCCTTGCGCCAACGCGCGAACTCGGGGTTCAAATTGCGAACGACCTCGAGAAGTTTTCTGAAAAGCTAAGACACTTTAACATTGCTGCCGTTTACGGTGGCGCAAGTATTACCGATCAGATCAGAAAAATTAAGAAGGGCGCACAAATTATTGTTGCCACTCCTGGCCGATTGATCGACTTGATTGATCGTAAAGCCATCAACCTAAGCACCATTAAATACGTGGTGTTAGATGAGGCTGACGAAATGCTGAACATGGGTTTTAAGGAAGACATCGACAAGATTCTTTCGTTTACACCCGACACAAAAAATACCTGGTTGTTCTCTGCTACCATGCCACGCGAAGTACGTGCCATCATGAAGAACTACATGGAAAATCCATTTGAACTTCAGGTAGGTGAGCAAAACACAGGTAACGTTAACATTGAACATACCTATGTTATCATTCAGGATAAAGACAAATACCTTGCGCTTAAAAGAATCCTGGATTTCAATCCTGATATTTTTGGATTGATCTTTTGCCGCACGCGTATCGATACACAACGCATTGCAGAAATGTTGATGAAAGATGGCTACAGTGCCGATGCGCTTCACGGTGATCTTACACAACAACAACGCGATCGTGTAATGAATAAATTCCGTCAACGCGGACTGCAAATATTAGTAGCAACCGATGTTGCCGCTCGTGGTATTGATGTGGATAGCATTACCCACGTTATTCATCAGAACATTCCGGATGAATTGGAATTCTATACCCATAGAAGTGGTCGTACTGCACGTGCTGGTAAGAAAGGTGTTTCAATCGCCATGATTTCAAGACGTGAACTGGGAAGAGTAAAGCAATTAGAAAAATCGTTAAAGACTACCTTCAAAAAATTAACGATTCCAACGGGTCCGGAAGTTTGTCAAAAACAATTACTGGCGTTGATGCACAAGGTGCGCGAAGTGAAAGTGAACGACAATGAGATTGCAGAATTTCTTCCAGCTGTTGAAGCTGAATTGAAAGACTTAACGAAATCGGAATTGATTAAGCGGTTTGCTTCTATTGAGTTCAATCGCTTTTTAGATTACTATCGCAATGCTCCCGATCTGAATGTTGAAGGAGGTGCAAGACGCGATAGTTCAAACGACAGCTATTCAAGTGGCAACCGATTCTTCATCAACTTAGGCAAGATGGATGGATTAGAAGTTCCAGAAATGCTTGACTTCATACAAGAGTCTTGTCGTGTTGACAGACGTTACATTGGTAAAGTAGAATTGAAAGGAGCATTCTCTTTCTTTGAAGTCGATAAAGATCAGGCAGAAGCTATCTTCAATGGCTTTAAAGGTGTAGAATACAAAGGCCGTCAGGTACGTGTTGAGGTAACTGAAGGAAGATCACATGGAAGTAGTTCTAGAGGTGATTCACGAGGAGAATCATCTGGTCGCGATTACAAGCGCAGCAGTTCATCATCTTCTTCAAGAGGAAGTAGAGATGGAGGAAGCAGAGATGGTGGTGGATATTCTAAACGCCCACGCACAAGTGGTGGTGGCGGTGGATACGGTGGCGATTCAAAAAAGAAGCGCTGGTAGTGAAGAAAAAGTTAATGGTTAATGGTTAATAGTTAATGGTGAGCCACCTGATTAATCAAGTGTGATCTCAACTTCAATAATTATAAATAGAAAATCCCATCAGAAACGATGGGATTTTTTTGTCCTATCATAAACAGTAGCTTGGCTGTATTCAAAATTGATCGAATAAGTTTTCAAAAAAATTATATATCATTGCACCAGTATTGGTTCAAATGCTCGTTACACGATCATTTGATTAAAAGGGAATCAGGTTAAAATCCTGAACAGTTCCCGCTACTGTAAGCTCGTAAAAAGCTTTTTGCAATCTTAGTCACTGGGGTAATTCATATCCCGGGAAGACGCAAAAAGTGAGTAAGTCAGGAGACCTGCCACTACACATTTTAATTCAGTGCTTCGGGTAAAAAGCGACTGTGATTCAATTGAGTGTTTTGGTTTTTGTAGTCCATTACTCAACGTTTCATATCAGCCTTTTACTCTTTTTTCAAACCATTAAACTTTTTCAAAATGAAAAAAGAGAGAAAAGTCTGGGCAATAACTTTAATTGTCCTTTGGTGGCTGGCACCAAATCAAACCAACGCCCAGCAAGAACAAGATTCCACACGCGCACTTAATGAAGTGGTTGTTACCGCTTCAAAGTTTCCGAAGAACCAGGTAGAAACAGGTAAAGTCCTTACCGTTATTGATGAAGCTCAACTGCAACGCAGTTCAGGTAAAGACATCGCTCAATTACTTAACGAGCAAATAGGGTTAACCATCACCGGGGCAAACAGCAATGCCGGAAAAGACAAATCAGTTTTCCTTCGTGGCGCTGCTGGACAATACACATTAATTCTGTTGGATGGCATTCCTGTAAATGATCCTTCTGGTGCCGGTGGCGCATTTGATTTACGTTTGCTTCCGGTGGATCAGGTAGAACGAATTGAAATTCTGAAAGGCAGTCAGTCAACTCTATACGGAACGGATGCCATAGCAGGAGTCATCAACATCATCACAAAAAAGAAAGATGACAAAGCCATCGGTGGATTCGGATCACTTAGCTATGGAACCTACAATACCTTTAAAGGTAATGCCGGGATTGCGGGAGGAACAAAATTAATCGACTACAACTTAAGTTACACTCGCTTTCAAACGGATGGGATCAGCGAAGCTAAAGATGAAAGTGGAAATGGTAATTTCGATAAAGATGGTTTCGATCAAAATTCAGTTCAGATTAATCTTGGCATCAAACCGACTCAACATCTATCAATACGTCCCTTCTTTCGGTATACGGATTTCCAAGGTGATTATGATGGAGGTGCGTTCGCTGATGACCCGACTGCAGTTAACAAAGCAACACTTATAAACTATGGGCTAACCGGACAATATACCTTATCGAAAGGATCGATCAATATCCAATATGGAAGAAACGAAACCGATCGCAGTTACAAAAATCAATATGGTGAATATTCCTACCATGGAAACTTTGATAATGCAGAAGTCTATGTAAATCAAAATTTGGGAGAATACCTTCAGCTACTGGTCGGGATAAATTACCAGCATCTTAATATGAAAGATGAAAATGCGGTGAAGAAAAATCCCTCTATCAATATTAGTAGTCCGTATGTTTCATTCTTTGTTAAAAACCTCAGCGGATTCTCAGCCGAATTGGGCGGACGGTATAATAATCATTCTGAATTTGGTAGCGCTTTTACCTATAGTATCAATCCTTCCTATCTCATACAGAAACAAGTGAAAATATTTGCCAACTACTCCACGGGCTTTAAAGCTCCAACGCTGAATGAACTCTACGGTCAATATGGAGCCAACGATAAACTAAAACCACAGGAGAGTAAAAGTGCAGAAGCAGGTGTTCACTACTTCTCACCAAGTAAATTTTTTGACATTCGTGCAACTGCGTTCTCACGCAAAATTAATAATGTAATTTTTTACGGTGATACCGGTTTTGTTAATCTAAACAAACAAGATGATTTCGGTTTTGAAATCGAGCCAACAATAAATGTAAATGATAAGCTTACCATTCGGGGATTCTATGCATTTGTTGATGGCCAGGTGACTACAAAGACATTCAATAACACCGATACGACCTATCACAATCTCATTCGAAGACCCAAGAACTCTTTTGGAATGAACGTTGGTTATCAGGTGTTGAGCAACTTTTACGTCAGTGTGAATTTAAAACTGGTTGGTAATCGTAAAGATACTTTCTTTGACATGACCGATTATTCAACAAAATCAGCTGACCTTTATGCATACCAATTGCTGGACTTCTACGCAGAATACAAATTGATCAATGGAAAGATTAAACTCTTTATGGATGCTAAGAATATTCTGAATCAGAAGTATGAAGAAATATATGGTTACAATACCATGAGGGTCAATGTAAACACTGGAGTTTCTTTTAAACTTTAAAAAAGCAGTTAAAGGAGATGTAGGTTAGGAACCGTATACTTCAAAACCTACATCTCTTACTTATATCAAAATTGAATTTACAGTTGAAATATATTCATAAATGAATCGATTCTTTACAAGTTGGAGCGGTGGAAAAGACAGTTGCTTTGCGCTGATGAAAGCGTACGAGCAAGGGCATTCTCCCATGGTATTACTCAACATGATGAATGAAAATAATATGATAAGCAGGAGTCATGCTATTCCAAAAGCCATTCTGGAAAACCAAGCGAGCATGATCGATCTACCCATTGTAACCAAACCTGCGAGTTGGGAATCATATGAAGTCGTCTTTATCGAAACACTTAAAGAACTAAAATCAGATTACCTTATCACCGCTGGTGTCTTTGGCGATATTGATCTGCAAGCTCATCGCGATTGGGAAGAAAAGGTTTGCCGGGCTGCAGGTATAGAGGCTATTCTACCTTTATGGAAACAAGACCGAAAAGAACTTGTATACCACATGCTTGATGCAGGAATTGAAACCTACATCGTTTCTTGTAACGAAACAATGGGTGAAAAATTCTTAGGCAGAAGAATTGATGAGGATTTAATAGATGAGCTGGAGAAAATCGAAGTTGACGTCTGTGGTGAAAATGGAGAATATCACACACTCGTGGTAAATGCCCCACTGTTTAAAAAAAGAATTGATGTTAACTTTGGAGCAGCTTCACACATTGGAAACTATTGGTTTATCGAAATGACGCTGGTTTGAGTAAATCGTTAAACATATCAAAAGATCATACCAGCAAACATGAAATTCTTGCTTGCAAACGATGTGCTTCAGAATTTGAATGCCAGGTAGGAGATATTGGTAATTGTCAATGTTCTGAAATTTCTTTGAGCGATGCTTCAAAGAAATTTTTGAGCAATACCTATTTTGGATGTCTTTGCGTGAACTGTCTTACCGAAATCGAAAGGGCTGTATCATCATTAGAGGGGAAGTCATTTCCTAAACCAAGTGAACAAATAGAGAATGTTCATTATTATATTGAGAATGGATTTTATGTCTTCACCGAGCGCTATCACATTTTGCGCGGCTCATGTTGCAAAAGTGGATGCAGACATTGTCCGTATGGCTATCTAAAGTAAAATATCTTTCACCCTCTGTGTATTGAGTTTACAAATCATAAAAACTGACTTTTACTTTATTACTGTTTCATTCGGATAACATAAACCGCTCCTACACGAATGGCAAAATCAATTTTGAAGTAGAAATCACCCATCGCTTCAAATTTCCAATGCTCACCAAAAGGCTTTGACCATCCACCGCCAACCGAAAAATCATTTTCGCCAATCAAGCCGCGAGCACGAATAAATACATTTTCCACAGGATACCACCTACCTCCCAGCACAAGGCTTATATGATCGCCCGTCCAGAAATCAACTCCTGCAGAAGCGGTGAAATTGCGGGTAAGAAAATAATTGCCCTCTACTCCCATTTGCACTTTCTTCATAAAACCCTCGTTACCGGTTTTAATAAGATCGAAACTGCCTCCTACCAGAATATCCTTTGCAATTTGGGCGTATGAAAAAGAGGTTGAAAAAATAAGAATCAGAAAAAATAAATAACGTTTCACAATGTTTACAATTTATGGATGCGAATATAAAATACATTCACTACCAATTACCTATTGAAAGAAAGAAGCTCTGAAAAAATAACGTCACTTCTCTAAAATACCTTTAAGTGTCTTAAGGCTGGTCTCCATATCCTTGCCGAGCCGTTGTTCCATATTCATAATCAGCAGCATGATATTCATCGGATAGTTCATTTTACTGGCCATGCCCCAAATCACTTTGGATTGTTGGTGTGACAAAGCTTCAACGGTAAACGGAGTGGTGGCAACTGCTACAAAAGGCTTTTCAAAACGAACTTCGAGGCCAAGATGTTTATCCTCCTCAATACTTATAATTTCTTGCTCACCTTTTCCAGCTTGCTTATTACCTTCCCAGGCATATACAAATCCAACGGTTCCATCGCTCCCTCTGAATTCCCGCTTCATGTTTGGATCTTTCATTACCCATACACTGAATTTATTCTGATTCTTTATGTGCTTAAGGTAATGAAACACTTCACTGCTGGGTTTGTCAATTACTATTTCTCTTGCAAGAGCATAATCCTTTTTACTGAATAAGGCAATGATAAGAAGCAGTGCAATCGCTCCTCCAAGAATGGCGAGAATAATCAGCAGGATATTCATATGCATTAGGATTTAAATTTCGAATTCTCGAAGATTTAAAATGCAGATTCAATACTTGCTTCTTTACTTCTTCTCATCGATCAGCTTTTGAATCGCCATGTATTCATCACGTAATTTAGCAGCTTCCATAAATTCCAATTCCTTCGCTGCCTTTTCCATTGCTTTACGTGTGCGATCCGCCATTTTCATCAACTCATCCTTACTCAGGTAGGCCACTACCGGATCGGCTGCCAAAGACGCTTCTTCATTTTCAACATAATAATTCCTTGCTGATTTTTTTGAGTCCGCTACCTTTGTTTGCTTCAATATCATATCCATTGACTTTAGAATTGTCTTTGGTGTAATGCCATTCGCTAAATTATAATCGATTTGTTTTTGGCGTCTGCGATTTGTTTCGTCAATGGCCAGCTGCATGGATTCGGTGATTTTATCAGCATACATAATTACTCTTCCATTTTCATTACGCGCTGCCCTACCTATCGTTTGAATGAGCGAACGTTGATTGCGCAGAAACCCTTCTTTGTCAGCGTCAAGAATAGCTACGAGTGAAACTTCTGGCAAGTCAAGTCCTTCACGCAGTAAGTTAACACCAACCAATACATCATACACACCCATTCGAAGCTCCCGTAATATTTCAACACGATCAAGCGTCTTAACTTCAGAGTGAATATACCGACACTTCACACCTGCCCGATCCATGTACTTTGTCAATTCTTCGGCCATGCGTTTCGTGAGCGTAGTTACCAGTACACGTTCTTTCTTTCTTACACGCTCGTCAATCTCTTCCAACAGATCATCAATCTGATTTCTACTTGGCCGCACGTCAATTTCCGGATCAAGAAGTCCGGTAGGTCTGATTACCTGTTCTACTACGACACCTTCCGATCTTCGTAATTCATACTCCGCGGGTGTCGCACTTACATACACAACCTGATTCATTAGTGTTTCAAATTCATTGAAGGTAAGGGGTCGGTTGTCTAACGCAGAAGGAAGACGGAAGCCATAATCCACTAAGTTTGACTTGCGCGATCGGTCACCTCCCCACATCGCACGCACCTGAGGAACCGTTACATGACTTTCATCAATCACTAATAAATAATCATCCGGAAAATAATCCATTAAACAGAATGGCCGTGCACCTGGTGCTCTCCTATCAAAATAGCGTGAATAGTTTTCGATGCCCGAACAATATCCAAGCTCGCGCATCATCTCTAAATCAAACTCAGTTCTATCCTTTAATCGCTTGGCTTCTAAATGGCGAAGTTCTGATTCGAACATTCCGACTTGCAAAACCATATCATCCTGAATTTCTTTCATGGCCTGATACAAAGAATCTTTTGCTGTCACGAAAAGATTGGCGGGAAAAATTGTAACAACCGTTTCATCCGAAATTTTCTTTCCGCTGATAGGATCAATGCGTTGCATAGATTCAATCTCATCTCCCCAGAAATAAATTCGAACTGCATAATCTGCATAAGAAAGATATACATCGACAGTATCACCCTTCACACGGAAAGTGCTGCGTTTAAACTCCACTTCAGTTCGGTTGTATAAAATATCAACCAAAGCAAAGAGTAATTTATTCCGCGCAATAGTCTCCCCTACCTTTAGCTTAATAACATTCTTACCGAACTCATCCGGATTACCAATACCATAAATACAAGAGACAGACGCCACTACAATAATATCCCTACGCCCGGTCAGTAAAGATGATGTGGCACTTAATCGGAGTTTTTCAATCTCTTCGTTTATGGAAAGATCTTTTTCAATGTAAACATTAGAAGAAGGAATGAACGCTTCCGGTTGGTAGTAATCGTAGTACGAAATAAAATATTCTACAGCATTCTCCGGAAAGAACTGCTTAAACTCTCCATACAATTGTGCCGCTAAGGTTTTATTGTGACTTAAAATTAAGGTGGGCTTCCCTGTGCTTGCAATAACATTTGCCATGGTAAATGTTTTACCAGAACCGGTAACACCCAATAGGGTTTGATGTGGCTCATTGGCGTTAATTCCATGAATGAGTTGCTCAATAGCCTTGGGCTGATCCCCGGTTGGTTGATACTCGCTTGTTAGTTTGAAATCCATTATGGAAGTTAAATGTTATCCGTTAATCGTTAATCGTTCTGGTGATAATAGTTTCAAAAAAAAAGTCACCTCAAAATGAAGCGACTTTTGTATTACGATTAACCATTAACGAATAACGGTTAACGATTTTTTAGTTATTCCAAATCTTCCAGGATTTCTCTGCCTGAATGTGAAGCATTTCTAATCCGTTTTTGATTTTAGCTCCGCTCATTTCAGCCTTTTGCAAAAACATAGTACGCGCAGGATTGTAAATCAAATCATACACATAATGATCTGCACCAATATGTTCGAAATCAATTGGAGGCAATGTTTCCGTATTCGGACTCATACCCAGTGGTGTTGTATTGATGACCAGCAAATTGTTTTTTAAATGAGATGCATCCTTCTCCAAATCAGCATATGTCAAATTACCTTTGCTTGCATCACGTGATACAATCTTGAAACTAATATCTAATTTTTTCAATGCTTCCTGAACTGCTTTAGATGATCCACCCGTTCCCAAAATCAACGCAGTTAACGTATTACCTTCAGGCAACCATTTCTCAATGGTTTCAAAGAATGCATCCGAATCGGTGTTATAGCCTTGAAGTTTACCGTCTTTAATTTTAATAACGTTAACGGCTCCAATTCTTTTTGCAAAACCATCTACCTCATCCAAATATTTGAACACCTGTTCTTTGTATGGAATGGTAACATTCAATCCTGTAAGACCTTTTGTGTCTTTCAACAACGACTCAATATCGTTGATACTATTCAGCGGAAATAGCTCGTAGTGATAATCGCGAAGGCCTTCACGAAAAAATTTTTCATCAAAATAAGCCTTAGAGAATGAATGACTAACGGATGCTCCGATTAGCCCGAATACTTTTTCCATGTTCAGATTTTTGTTTTAAGTCTTGTTGCAATCTTTTCCAATACTACTACTATAAAAACACCAAGCGCCATCATTAAAATCGCCTGGAAAACCTGAGGATCCTTTCCTGTTGTGGCCATATATTGCCACGGCAAAATACTTTTATCAAATACGGGAACTTGCTCCCCTTTGCTGTTGGTCACATATTCCAACACTACCCTCCACGGCCATACCTTATTTAACGAGCCCAGCATAAAACCGGCCAGCAAAGCTACAGTAGCACTGTGATAATTATCCAATATCCAGGTTAAAAATCTTGAGAAAGAAATAATTCCTACCAAACAACCCGCCATAAAGGTCAGAATAACAGGTATGTTAACATCGGTGAGTGCTCCTGTAATAAACTGATATTTACCGATTAGCAATAATATAAATGCTCCTGAAATACCAGGAAGAATCATGGCACAAATGGCAAGAGCACCTGCAAAAAAAACAAACCATAACGCTTCCGGTGAGGTGGAGGGGGACAATACAGTTATGGCATATGCCACCGCAATACCCACAAGCAAGGAAATGAAAGTAGCGGCATTCCACTTTTTAATTTCGCGAAGTACAAGGGGTGCCGAAATTAATATCAAGCCGAAAAAAAATGACCATATAAAAATGGGATGTTCATGCAATAAATAAGTCATCAGCTTTACCAGTGAAATAATACTGGTAGCAATGCCTGCAAACAAAACAGCTAAGAAATTTCCATTTATCTTTTTCCAAAAAGCAGCAATTTCAAACTTAAAAAGCAACTTGAATGCTTCAACATCTACCGCCTTAATGGAGTGAAGTAACTCATCGTAAATACCGGTAATAAATGCAACGGTACCTCCGGAAACTCCAGGCACAACATCTGCTGCACCCATTGTAATACCTTTTATATACAGGAGCGTATAGTCTTTTAGATTTCTCAAAATAAATAGAGGTTAATCAACTTCAAATGGTGGAGCTGTATTGGTCTTCTTTTTTTCAATGCCCAGAAAATGTAAGAACGTATCGCCACGTAAACCCAACCGAATGGTCTCCAATGGTATTACTTCTTCGGGTGCGATATTGCCCAGGTTTACATTCGCGCCAAGCAATTTTACAAACCAAACCTGTTGTGCTTTTTGTGGAGCTTCCCAAATAATTTTTTCGAATGGAATCTTCGTCAGAATTTCCTGAACAAGTCCTGAACGTACTTCACCAGTAGATCTGAACAATCCTACGTTACCGCTTTCACGTGCTTCGCCAATTACCTTCCATGCACCAGCATCAAGTTCTTTCTGCATTAAATCAATCCACTGATAGGGAGGAATTATTTTCTCTGCATCCTTAGACCCTACTTCTGAAAGTACCGTTACCTGCTCAGAAAGTTTTTTGATGTAATCACATTTTTTATCGTGATCAATATCCATTGATCCGTCTGATACTTCTGCAAAAGATAAATCATACTTATCCAATATTTTGCGGTAATCATCAAACTGATCGCGGATTACAAATGCTTCAAATAAGGTGCCTCCAAAATACACAGGTAAGCCTGCATTTTTATATACAGCAAGTTTATCTTTTAGATTTGGTGTAACAAACGATGTGGCCCACCCTAGTTTTACAATATCAGTATGATCGGCACAGTTGCTGGCAAAGTCTTCTGCTTCGCGTACGCTCAGCCCTTTGTCCATCATCATAGTAAAACCATATTGCCTGGGCTTTTTTGTCCGCTCAGGCAGGTTCTTAATTTCGTAATTCATTAGCTGTTGTCTTTTCTAAATTGTTCGATGATCTTAAACAGGGCTTTCTGAGTTTCAATTTTAGGGAAAAAATCGAACAATGCCGCATGGCCATCAAAATCCAAAATTAATGCATTTTCCAAATAATTAAAGGCTTCCTTAAAACGCCCCCCTTCGATTAGGTATACCGTCATCCGATAAAAGAATTCGGCATCATCCGGCACATCTTTAAACCCATTTAATAAAGTATCAATTGCTTTTTCGTAATCGCCTTGTTCAAAATAGATAAAGGACCAGTTAAGCCAGATCTCTTTATCCGTAGGATCAAGCTTACTTGCTTCTTCATATGCATCTATACTGGACACCGTATTGCCTACCTTAAATTCAGCATGCGCTACCGACTTCCAATATTCTGCATTCTCTGTATTAATCTTTAATGCTTTATTATAGAAATGAAGTGCCTGAAGCCACTTTTCTTGTTTTTCTAAACATGCACCCGCGCCAAACCATGCTTCATCATACAGCGTATCTAACTTTGCTGCTTTCTGAAAATATTTTAAACCTAATTCGTATTGCTCCAAACTTTCGTACGCAGCACCCAGACAGCAATACACTTCCGGACTTGGACCTTCAATGTCAATTGTTTTGCGGAAGGAATCCAGCGCTTTTGTATACTCACTCAAATTCATATAGGTATTACCCATATTGAAATAAGCAGAAGCAAATGTTTCATCAATGGTCACTGCATAATCATACGCATGAAGTGCTTCCTGAAACTTCTCTAACTTGTTATATACAATACCCAGATTATACCATGCTGCTGTTGAGTATGGATCTTCATCAATGAATTTTTGGTAGTATTCAATGCTGCTATCCAATTGTCCTGTTATGTCAAGACAATACGCCAACTCATAGAGCGCACCATCATGATTGATGTTTATCTCAATGGCTTTTTTATATGAATCAATTGCCAATTGAAAATCACTCATTGACTGATGAGCTAGGCCGATGCTATAATATACTTCATCCTTATCTTCAGCCAAAAGTAAAGCTTGCTCAAAATTTTCAATTGCATTTGCATGCTCTCCTTTAAGAGAAAAGACAGAACCCTTCGTTAAATAAATTTCAGGATCGTTCGGCTGAAGTGCATGGGCTTGATCGAGCAATTCAAGTGCCTGATCAAACTCTTCAAGATTGGATAAGATTTGTGCTTTTACAGTGATGAGTTCTGTAGAAAACGGATATTGGCTTATTGCCTGATTGACTGCTTTAAGGGCTTTATTATGTTTGCCCTGCATCATGTAGTGATCTATGATCTGCTCGTAAGCAGCAAGGTCGTAAAATTCAGTTTTCTTTTTTCGCAGATGGTCTTCAAAACGTTTTATCAGCTCATTTCCCTCTTCCCTGTTGCGATATTCTTTTGACATAGACTAAAAGGTTTTCCTAAAATAGGCAAATCTGGCGTAAAGCTAAGACCTTTTATCCTATTTTTTTAAATTGATTTCTCTGGATGTAATATTCACAGCACCATTGCAGGGTTTCGTCAATCGATTGAAATTCAATATTCAGCAGATTCTTTATTTTATGATTTTCGTACAGAAACTCTGTTCCGGAAAAACGTGCTGTTTCTGGAGTAATAATTGGCTCAGCGGAGGTGAAATGTGTACGAAAGCTTTCAATACGTGCCAATACATTTACCAATGTTTTCCCAAGTTTTATGTGAGGTGGCTTTGTGTGGAATTGCTTTGCTGTTTTACCAAAGAACCCTTCATACGAAATATTCCCTCCACTTACAATGAATCGCTCATTTTCAATTTGGTGATGAAGTAGTTGACAAGCAACGGAAGCAACATCTCGAACGTCAACATAATTTAGAAAGCCATCAGTTATAAATGGTTTTTCTTGCCAGCTATACTTAAAAAGTTGTGCACTGCTGCGATGCCAGTTTCCTGGTCCAAGGATAACCGATGGATTCAAAATGACCGAACTCAATCCCTCCTCTTGTCCACGGAAAACTTCAAGTTCAGAAGCATATTTCGATTCTGCATACACGCTGTTAAATGGACTGCTTATCCATTTATTTTTTTCATTAATTGATGTTTGATTCTTTTGTCGGCCAAGCGCAGCAACCGAACTGATATGAATGAGTCGCTTTATGCCAAGACCAAGACACGCATTGACAACATTGCGGGTTCCCTGCACATTCACATCCATTACATCTTTAGCTTTGCGTGGATTGAATGAAACAATTGCAGCCGTGTGGATAACATGCGTAGCTTTCTCCAGCACTTCCTGAAGTGAAACCGGATCAAGTATATCCGCATCACACCATGTTATTTTGTCTTCAATATCTAAAAGCATGGAGATATCACTACCCTTCCGTTTCAATGCCAGCACGGATTCGTTTTGTTCGATCAGTTTACGAATAATAAAATTTCCAAGAAGGCCGTTGGCACCGGTTACAGCTACCATTATAGCGTGTTATTTAAGAGTGGTAATGAAAGTGCTTTTTGAAAGTATTTTTTAGCTTTCACTTCTTCAATCAATTTTGCGTGTTGCATGTGTTGGCAGTCACTTCCAAGAAAATGAACCCAGTCGCGGTCAATTAATTTTTTTG
>DAIQPD010000096.1:0-15360 GCA_036787535.1 Chryseolinea sp. | reverse complement strand
GTTTCTGCCGGAGACATATCAAACAAGAATTATCAGTATGGAAACCCAAATGACAATGATGCTTATTATTTTGTTGGCATTACTGTGACACGTGCATTCTATACAATTCCATGTCCTAAAAATCCGTATAAGTAAGCCTCTTTTTTATACGCGGACTCAATTCATAATTTACCCGCACTTTTTGCTAGTTTTGCACCCCTGTGGCCTCTCTAAAGGAACATATTGAACCCAATAATCTACCCAGACACATTGCTGTTATCATGGATGGCAATGGACGATGGGCTAAGAAAAAGGGGGCCTTACGGATCTTTGGACATAGAAATGCCATACAGGCCGTAAAAGATGTTACTGAGGGATGTGCAGAATTGGGCGTTGAATATCTAACGCTTTATGCCTTTTCAACAGAAAACTGGGGGAGGCCAAAAGCTGAAGTTGATGGATTAATGGAGCTTTTAGTAAGTACGATTAAAGGCGAAATTAAAACCCTTATGGACAATCAGGTAAAGCTGATAACCATTGGCGACACCTCGCATTTGCCGGTAAGCTGTCAGGATAATTTGCGATGGGCTATGAACGAAACAAAAGCAAACAAAAGGTTAGTTCTGACACTTGCGCTTAGTTATAGCGGCCGATGGGAAATTACGCGGGCAGCAAAACAGTTAGCGTTGGATGTAAAGAGTGGAAAGATAGAGCCTGAAGCAATTAATGAGAGTCTGATGGAAAACTATTTGCAGACTTCAGGCATCCCAGATCCAGCCTTACTTATCAGGACGAGTGGAGAACTACGCATTAGCAACTTTTTACTCTGGCAAATTGCGTATACCGAGTTGTTTATAACACCAACACTTTGGCCTGATTTCAGAAAGGAACATTTATACGAGGCTATTTGGTCGTATCAGCAACGTGAACGCAGATTTGGAAAAACAAGTGAACAATTGAACCCGGTAAGTTGATGAGAAGAGTTTTATTCATAATTATCCTTCTGTTTGTCGCATTAGATGGCTGGTCACAATTTAGACGAAATCGCGATCGAACGGCTGGTGACAAATCATTGAACTATACGAAGCCTGCTGAGTACTATATTGGAGGGATTGAAGTTACAGGCTTAAATGTCCTCGATAAAAATGCAATGGTTTCTTTAACCGGATTAAAGGTTGGCGATAAAATTAAAATTCCGGGAGACGCTATTTCAAACGCTATCCGGAGCTTATGGAAGCATGGTTTAGTGGGGGATGTAACAATAAGCGTAAGTAAAATTGAAGGGGAAAATGTTTTTCTATCCATACTCCTTTCTGAACGGCCACGGCTTACAGGATTTTCCTTTACAGGAATAAGCAAGTCGAAAGAGTCTGCATTAAAAGAAGACTTAAAATTGATCCGTGGTAAGATTGTGAATGATGCCTTGGTTCGCAATACTGAGCTTGCTGTTAAAAAACACTTTGAGAAAAAAGGATTCCTCAACACAGAAGTAAAGATTACGCAGAACCGTGATACGGTTAATAATGATGGGATAAAATTAAAAATAGCCGTTAACCCGAAATCAAAAGTTAAGATAAATCAGATCATCATCGATGGGAATGTAGAGGTTCCGGACTCTAAACTTAAATCGAAAATGAAGAAAACACACGAGAACCCTCGCTTTGTGTTGCATCGAACTATTTTGGATTATGTCATCCATTTTAAACCTAAGCAATATTTTGATTCGAGTTATGCTGTAAGCTGGCCTGATGTAGTGGAGTTTTTACATGAAAACATTAAGCCGAATGTTTTTGGGGGGTCTAAGTTTATCAAAGCTGAGTATGAAGCGGATAAACAAAAGTTGATTGAATTCTACAATACAAAAGGATACCGTGATGCAACTATTACCGCAGACTCAGTTTACGCTTATGATGATCATACGATCAACATTGGTATTAAATTAGACGAAGGACCAAAGTATTATTTCAGGAATATCATCTGGACAGGTAATTTCATTTATTCAGACAAACAATTAAACTCTGTACTCGGTATTAACAAAGGGGATGTTTATAACAACGATAATATTCAGAAAAAGCTTCAGTTTAATCCAAAGGGACTTGACATCAGTGGTCTCTACATGGATGATGGTTATCTTTTCTTTCGAATTAACCCAATCGAGGTAGCAGTGTCTGGAGATTCTATTGATGTGGAGATGAGAATTTTTGAAGGAGAGCAAGCCACTATAGATCAGGTAACAATTACAGGTAATGATCGCACAAGCGACCACGTTATACGTAGAGAGCTTAGCACCATACCAGGGCAAAAATTCAGAAGGTCTGATATAATCAGAACGCAGCAAAAACTGGGACAGCTCGGTTATTTTGCTCCTGACAAGGTAGGGCAAAATCTTCAGCCTAATCCTGCAAAAGGAACGGTGGATATTGAATGGCAATTAGAAGAACAATCAAACGATCAGGTTGAGCTTTCTGGAGGTTGGGGAGGTGCCTATGGCTTTGTTGGAACATTAGGATTAACTTTTAATAACTTTTCATTGCGAAATATTCCACACTTTGAGAAATGGAAACCATTACCAGTTGGTGATGGTCAACGCTTATCTCTTCGAATGCAGGCAAGTGGACGAGCCTTCCAGAGTTATAGCTTCTCCTTTACGGAGCCTTGGTTTGGAGGAAGAAAGCCCCATTCACTTAGTGTGAGTTATGTTCGTTCAGTTTCTCGTTACCAAAGTGCTACATCAAAAAACTTTAATGATTTGAACTCCGGTCTGACTGCAGATAATTTTACTGTTGGACTTGGTCGCTTGTTGGAATGGCCAGATAATTATTTCACCTTGACCAACTCCCTCTCATATGAGATCTATTCGTTAAATAACCTAACCAGTTACTCAACACAGTTGGGATGTTTTACCTGCCAATCCAGAGCGCTAACATTTAACACTACCTTATCTCGAAATAGCATCGATAACCAAATGTATCCAACGCAAGGTTCCACTATCTCGCTAAGTGTTACTCTAACTCCACCCTATTCTGTCTTTAATAATTTAGATTACAGCACGGCATCAAAAGAGGAAAAAAATAAATGGCAGGAGTACCACAAATGGATGTTTGATGCCAAGTATTATTTGGCTTTAGACAGTAAGAAGAAATTGGTTCTCGAAGCAAAAGCGCACTTTGGTTTTATAGGAACCTATAACAGCGATATCGAACCTGGGCCTTTTCAGAGATTTGTCATGGGTGGAAGCGGATTGGCTGGAGGAGTTAATTCGTTTGTTCTGGGTAAAGATATTATTGGTTTGAGAGGCTATCAGGATAATTCGATTACACCACCGACCTATAACGCAGGCAATAGTCAACAGCAATTGGGCGGTATAGTATATGAAAAAGTTGGTTTGGAACTTCGGTACCCGGTTTCAACAGGCAATGCGGCCACTATTTACGGACTTGTATTCACGGAGGCTGGAAACAATTGGGACAATTATGATAACTTCAATCCGTTTAAGGTTTACCGATCCGCTGGCTTTGGTGCCCGTATCTTTATGCCCGCATTTGGTTTAATTGGATTAAACTGGGCGTATGGATTTGATACAGTACCATTAAATGGAAGAGGCTTAATCAGCGGTTCGCAGTTCCATTTTACAATTGGTCAACAACTCAGATAATATGAGGGTTTGTTTAATTACATTTTTTTTTCTCATTTTCGGCCTGAATTTTGTCAAGGCTCAAAGGTTCGGATACATTGACACTGATTTTATCCTTAAGAAAATGCCTGATTACAGTAAGGCACAGGATGAAATAAATCAACTATCAGAAGCCTGGGAAAAGGAAATTCAAGGTATGGCAAAGAAAATTGAAGCACAATACAGCGCGCTTCAGGCAGAGCAAGTGTTGTTGACGGAAGCCATGAGGAAGGAACGGACAGAAGCCATCCAAAAGAAAGAGGCGGAGTTGAAGGAATATCAAAAGAAAGTGTTTGGATTTGGCGGGCTGTTTTTTTTGAAAAAACAGGAGTTGATTAAACCCATACAAGATAAAGTTTGGGATGCGGTGGATAAGGTAGCTAAACAAAATAACCTTGCCATTGTGTTCGATAAAGCAGGAGAGTTAGTAATGATTTACACCGATCCTCGCTTTGATTATACCGACTTTGTGCTAGATGAACTTGGGCTTGGCGACCCAAACGATAAGGTTAAAAACTAAATTGATTTAAATAAATAGTGATGAGAAAACTTGTATTACTGGCTGTGTTCGGATTGATAACATTCGCTTCACAAGCGCAAACGGCAACGAAAGTAGGATATGCGGATGTTGAGTATATATTCAGCCAAATGCCTGAATCTAAACAAATAGATGCTGAATTAAAGTCAATGGAAGCTCAGTTAAAGGGTCAGATTGAAGCGAAAATCAAAAAATTCCAAGCCGAGTTGAAGCTATATCAGGAGCAAGGACAAACCATGATTGATGCAGTTCGTCAAAACACAGAGCGTGAATTAACACAGCAACAACAAAACATCGAAAAACTTCAGCAAGATGCTCAAACCACTCTTCAAAATAAGTCCAATCAAATGTTGACACCTGTTTACGATAAAGTAGGCAAAGCTATTGAAGATGTGGCAAAGGAAAATGGGTTTTCATTTATCTTAAGCCAACAAGTAGCTGCTCAGGATGTAATCCTTTACGGTGATGATAAACTGGATATCTCTGATCTTGTATTAAAGAAAATGGGAGTAACAGTTGCACCAAAGCCACTGGCTACAACACCAAAATAATTTGAAGCGAAAAAAATGTGAAGCCTCATTAGCGTGAGGCTTTTTTTATTTCTATTTGCGAATGTCTTGCTTGAATGCAATAACTTATTTTGCGAATTCTAAGCCGTGATCAATGAATAAGCCGCCATATCTTAAGCCGGGTGATACAGTTGGGATTGTTGCTCCTGGTCGGAAGGTAACACTTAGTGAGATCCAATACGCTATCAATATCTTGAAATCATGTGGGCTTCATGTTGTGTTAGCAAAGAATGTATTTAGTAGTGATCATTCTTATCTGGCCGGAACAGATGATCAGCGCCTTTCTGATGTTCAATCGATACTCGATGATAAATCGATTAATGCTATTGTTTGCGCGAGAGGAGGATACGGGTCAACACGAATTTTAGATCAACTTGACTTCACTTCTTTTTTGAAGAACCCAAAATGGATTGCTGGCTTTAGTGATATCACAGCATTCCATTTAAAACTTTCGAAGCTCAATGTGGCGAGCATTCATAGTACGATGCCGATTCTATTTTCGCAAATGGAATCTGCTGATTCTATTGAATCTTTAAGGAGAACTCTCTTAGGTGATCCTCAATCCTTTCTTGTTAATCCACATCCATTGAATCGTATTGGTAATGCAAGCGGACAATTGATAGGAGGGAATCTTTCACTGGTGTTAGATTCTATGGGTACATCTTCCGAACCAGACCTTGATGAAAAAATTTTAATCATTGAAGAAGTTGACGAATACTTATACAAGTTGGATAGGATGATGGTTCAGCTAAAGAGGACTGGAAAATTAGAAAAGTTAAGCGGTCTTGTTGTTGGTTACATGACGAGTATAAAAGACACTACCTTAGCTTTTGGTGAATCAGCGGAGGTAATCATTGGGCATCATACTTCTTCTTATCATTTTCCCATCGCTTTTAATTTTCCGATTGGACATGAGAATCCTAATCTTGCCTGGATACATGGTGCCACGGTTCAGCTTGATGTAAGCGAAAGTAAATCGGCTCTTACGTATTTGTAATTTTTCAAAACTCCACCGCTTAGAGTTTTGAAAACAAGCAATTGCCTGAAGTTCAAACCATGCGGTTTTTGATTACAAAAAAGATAAAACCAAATACCTTACAAATGCATAACTACCAAGCGCTAACAGTATGTAGCCAGGAATTTTTTTAACGCGATCACCCTGTTGAAACTCTGAAATAATACGTTGAGCCAGATAGGCAAAGAGCATGAAGACAGCTAGCGCTCCAAGTGAAGCGCCTAGTAAGTAAGCATGCAAGTTTAATGTTGTTGACAGGTCAATCCAATGTTGACCCCTTAAGTACGCAGTAGTGCCTACCCAAAAAGGCAATGCTAGAGGATTAAGAATGCCGAGCAAAATACCTCTCCGGAAACCGCTGTCTTTAAATTTTTCACCAAGTTCGGAAGGTTTATTTGCTGTCCATAAAGTGAGCACACCAACGGTGAGCATAACGATTGCTGTAATCAGTTGAATGTTTTCGGTAATGAGTGGAGAAGAGGTAATAAGATATTCAAACTTTACCGCTAGCCAGGCATACGGATACTCGACAATGGATGCAGCAATGCCAAATCTCCAGGCGGTCCTGATTTTTTTATCAAGACCCAACTGAATAATGCTGAGGTTAAGCGTGCCGGGCGGAATGGTACCAACGAAACTAAAAGCGAATGAAATAACAAAAGATAGAATTACACCCATCACATTAAGATAGCAAAAGGTTTCTTAAGGAAATGGACAACAACATTATCTCACTACTTGAGTTGCTATTTTAAATTTTTGATAGAATGACTTTCCGTCTTTTATGGAAGTATAGGTAGCGCCTTGTTTTACATTTTCACGAGCAATACGAAAGATAGTTTTCCAATGTTTAAATAAAACACCAAGTGCTTTTTCCAATGGGAATCCGGGTTGATAGATGTGTGCTGGTTCGGCTCCACATCCATTGAGCTCCATTACTTTTATTTTACCTTCATATAAATCGTTGATGGTGTTGCAACGCAAATCATATCTACCAAAATAGAAACCATCAATCTGCTTGCTGATGTTATCAAAAGTTTCGGATAATTTTGGATGAATAAGTTTTCCACCATCCAGAAACATGGTCCCTAGGCAATGATTACCTATCGACACCAACTCAAGTTTTTCTCCCTTTGGAAGAACTTCTTCAAGTCGATCATGATACGCGATTTTTAAAGTATTCCATTGAAGCTTAGCACGGTCTTTTGCCAGAATTAATTCCTTTAAAGTAGACAAACCATCACCCACAACATGCAACATTTCTTTCATTACGACAGATGTTACCGCGCCCTTATTTTCTTGAGGGAACCGAGTATAAAAAACGCCAAACTCTAATGGCAGATCAATAAACTCCTGAATAAGAAATGAAAATGGAAGTTGAGCAAGGTAAAGATCAATGTCACTCTCCGATTTTATTTTCTTCACCATAAAACCACGCTCACCCAAATCCGGTTTAAAAATCACAGGTAATTGAAAATTGTTTTTTGAAAGCGCATTCAGCACTTCTTGTTTTGAAGTCTTAGCTGGTATGAGAATTGTTTTTGGGATGTATTGCTCTGGAATTTTTTTTAAGACGTCATACTTTGATTCGCCAAACATTCCGCCCATAACAATGCCTGGATTAGAAGCAGAAAAAAAAAGAAGAGAACGCGATCTTATGACAAGCCATCCAAAGTATATGAACAAAGGAAATTGCACGATGCCGAAGGGCCAGTATTCCCAGCTTGTAAGCTTAATGTAGAAATTGCTTCGCCTGATTTTTTTTAGAATAGACATTCAGGCAATATTCGGAAAATTAATGATGAACTGCGACTGTTTTCTCTTTGTGGCGAAGGGTTGATGCGGCAATACCAAAATCCGGAGGTAACGTAACATAGTGGGCAACTTCACGAATACCAATTTTTATTATGGCCATGTGATGGACTGCATGCTCAATGTTGTACACCAATTCGCGCGTTGAAGTCGTGTTAATGGTAATATAGTCTTCATTATGTAAATCATAACCCACGTCCAGCTTCAATGGCTTTTCCTTTAGCGTACTGATGAAATCAGTTATTCGATTGATGGTAGAAAGGGCAATGAATTTATCGCTTTCAATTAACTTATCATGTGCGCGTTTGTCATAATTGATCAGGCCATTTTCAAAGCCATTTTCAAAACAAATGAAAAACTCAAGGGTGTGACGAAGGTGCTGACCAATGGTTGCATTGCCCAGGGCTTCAGAGGGTTTTACAAAATCCTTCTCTTCTATTTGATTGATAAGATCAGCAAGCTGATTAAGTGTATGGGCACAGGTCTTTGATAAGTTCATATACGGGGATGGTATTCAAAGATAATTTAAAATCGTGCTTTTGGAAATGGATTTTATGGAATGATCTTTTTCCAGTTTTTATCGGCAGTCTCAAGGAGCTTTTTCTCGTTTTTATTCCAGTCTGTTAAGGTGTTGCTCCCCCAGAAGTTGTAAAAAAGGTAGAGTTTGCCGTTGAGTATTTTATATGTTTCAGGATCGACTTTTACCTTTTCACCACTATCTCCCATTGCATAAGCACACCATCCCCCATATTGCGGTTCGTAAGATGAAGGCTTGCTTTTAAACTTGGTCAGATTTGCCTGCGTGGAAAACTGATAAACAATACCCTCATACGAAAGTTTTAATTCTTCCTTGCCTTCGGTGGGCTTTCCGTCAAAATAACTCACGGGGTCGTATCCCTGAAGGGCAATACTATTTTTTAGGTTGAAACTCTTTTTTCGAAGTTCAATGGTTTGACTATAGCCCTGAACCAAAACGAATGAAATAACAGACAAAAGAATAAGTCTTTTCATATTGCTTAGATACGATGTAACTACAAATATGGATTTATCAGACTGAATGGATTGTCGTGAATATTACAAAATGGAGTTATTATTGGGAATAGCCAGATTGTATAAGATGATGTGTGACTATCGGTATAACGGACTCTACTTTGGTATGATTGCTTTGATGGTACTCCATACCAATTCAGGCTCATAGCCTTTGTGTATTACATACTGAGCAATTTTATCCCGGAGAACAAAGGTATTATCTTCTTCTAACAGGAGCCGTTTTTTGAGAATCAGCTGTTCCAGGGTTCTGTTGTAATGAGCAGTATCAATTTCTTTCAGACCAATGGCAATGCAATTTTTCGTTAATCCTCTTAGCTCAAGTTCAATCTGTATTTTTAATTTTCCCCATTGCTTCATACGAAACTTGCCACCCGCGTATGCTTTTGCAAATCGTTCCTCATTTAGAAATCCTTCTGAAATAAGATGGATAATGATGTTGTCAATGTCGTTGCGATAAAGACCATAGGTATATAACCGGTTGCGCACTTCCGAATGGCAGCGCTCCTGATACGCACAATACCGAAATATTTTTTGTTTGGCTTCTTCTATTTCCATTTAGTGAGAAACGAAAAGTAGCGTGACCTTATTTAAGATTTATGATTTTAGAATTGAGATTTTTAAATACCCAGACTGATCAAAAATCTTAAATCAAAAATCTAAAATTACTTAATGAACCCCTTCGTTTTCAAAACCGAAGCAACAAACTTTCGCTCATTCTCAGTGTTGAAAATTTTAAATGGCCAGTAAATCATTTGTGCTTTGTTTACATAGAGAACAAAGAAGTCTTTGCCGATGGCTGCGCTTTTTATTTGATCCCACTTCATCGGCATACCTTCACGTGGGTTGATCTTCATTAAAATTTGCTGACTGCTGATTTCATAGGAGAATTTCTCAAAAAGCATTTTCCCTTGCTCCAATTGTGTAACACCGTAAAACTGAATCCACCAAAAGAGTAAATAAAGTCCAAGGCCAATAAAGGCTCCAATGAACCACCAGATACTCGCTACGCCTGGTATAAAATAACAAAGGCACAGTGCACTAGCGGCAGCGCCAGCAATCCATCCTTGTTTTTTTAAAATGCTTTTCAGTGCCAGATTAATGTAGGTCTTCTTATCTAGTTTGTAATTCTTCGTCCGTACTACCATACAATTTTTAAATCAATTTTTACTTTGTTATTCAATAGGCTTTCAAACTCAAGTCGAGGCTCGCAACAGAATGTGTAAGTGCCCCAACCGAAATGAAATCAACCCCACACTCTGCTACACCTTTAATGGTTGCTTCAGTAATACCACCACTTGCTTCGGTAGTGAATTTTCCATCGATCAGTTTCACTGCTTCTTTCATGTCAGCCAGATTCATATTGTCTAGCATGATGATGTCTATTCCGCCTATTTTTAAAACCTCTTTCACTTCCTGAAGGTTGCGGGTTTCGATTTCAATTCTTAGGGATCGATTGGTGGCGCGAAGATAATCTTTTGTTCGAAAGATTGCCTGTTCGATACCACCCGCCATATCAATATGATTGTCCTTCAACATAATCATATCAAAAAGCCCAATACGGTGGTTTTTTCCTCCTCCAATACGTACCGCCCACTTTTCCAGCAACCGAAAATTCGGAGTCGTTTTCCGTGTATCCAGCAGTTTTGTATGTGTTCCTGCAATTAACGAGGTGAGGTAATTTGTCTTGGTGGCAATGGCGCTCATGCGCTGCATACAATTAAGCACCAACCGTTCAGAAGTGAGAATGGATTGCGCAGAACCCTCTACGGTAAAGGCGATATCGCCCTTTTTTATACCTGCACCATCAGTAAGTAGAATCTTTACTATTAAATCGTTGTCGACATGATGAAAGATTTTTTCAGCAAGGGCCACACCCGCCAATATGCCATTATCCTTGACTAATAAATGGGCGCGACTTTTTGTCTCTTCAGGAATTGACGCAAGCGAGGAGTGATCACCATCACCCACGTCTTCTGCCATAGCAGCGGAAATGAAGCGATCAAGAAATTCGTCAGTGATGTAGTCTGGTTTCACCGTGCAAAAATAGAAGTCGCTCTGGCATGAAGGAGCTATGGATGCAATTAAATTTAAAGAGGTCTACTATGAAATAGCGTTCACTATTCTTTCACAAATGAAATTTCGTGGACAAGCTGTTTGCCACTTACTGTTTTTATCTTCATAAAAACACGATAGGTATCGCTGCCACTGTTGTATTGCCCAATAGCAAAGGGTTGACCGCCTTTTGAGGAGCCCTGGTGGATTATGGTAAACTCTGTGGTAGGATGTTGCTTGAAAAAGTCACGAAAAACAAACTCTGCCTGCGCTTTACTATAGGTTTGAACCGTATTGTCGATGGTTACATCGATGGTCTGATTAAGGTAATTTGAAAGTTCTTTAGCGCTTCCGGCCTTAATGGTCTCTTTTACCTGATTGATGACATCAGCTTGTGCAACAGACTGCGTGCAATAAAGCGCACATGCTGAAAAAACGGCTAAAATGATGTAACGATTTCCTTTCATAGTAAACTATATGGACGGCTAAAATTATGCCATTGTATAAAGGTAAAGAAATAAAATAGGTTATTGATAAGGCGCAAACGATTACTGGATAGAATGCATTTACAATCCACTAATCTTTCAATCCTGACTATATTTACGCCCTGTAAATCTCCAGAAGCCTAATACATTATTTCCATGAACAAAAAAGTGCTACTCATGATTTTAGATGGCTGGGGTATCGCCACTAATAAAGCTGCTTCAGCAATCGATAAAGCGAAAACCCCTTTTGTCAATTCACTGTATGGCAAATATCCGCACAGCAAATTGGAAGCATCCGGTTTAGCAGTTGGTTTGCCAGCAGGACAAATGGGAAATTCGGAAGTAGGCCACATGAATATTGGTGCAGGTCGCGTGGTGTATCAGGATCTTGTTCGTGTTAACAAAGCAATTGAAGATAAGGAACTGGATTCAAATGCGGTTTTGTTAGATGCATTTGCTTATGCGAAAAAAAATAACAAAAATGTTCACTACATGGGTTTGGTTTCCGATGGTGGTGTACATGCGCATACAGAACATCTTAAAGGGTTGATCACCATTGCTCATAATAACGGAGTCAAGGATTTATTTGTCCATGCTTTTACAGATGGTCGCGATACTGATCCGAAGGGTGGATATGCTTACCTGTCAGAAATCATTAGTCACCTGAACAAAACAACCGGGAAGTTGGCAACTGTTATTGGAAGGTATTATGCAATGGATCGCGACAAGCGATGGGAGCGCGTGAAGCTGGCGTATGATCTGATGGTAAATGGCGTTGGTGAAAAAACTACAGATGTTCTAAAATCAATCCAGCAATCGTATGACAATACCGTAACGGATGAGTTTATTAAACCCATTGTTGTTACCAAAAATAATCAACCCATAGCAACAATTAAGGAAGGCGATGTAGTGCTGTGTTTCAATTTCCGTACAGATCGTGGAAGAGAAATTACAGAAGTACTTACCCAAAAGGATTTCCCGGAACATGGCATGAAAAAATTGCCACTCTACTACATTACCTTAACGAACTATGATGACACGTTTAAAGATGTTAAACTCATCTTCGACAAAGACAATCTGGATAAAACATTAGGTGAAGTTGTTTCAAGCGCTGGCAAGAAACAGATTCGTATTGCAGAGTCAGAGAAATATCCACATGTTACGTTTTTCTTTTCGGGCGGAAGGGAAGAAGTTTTCGAAGGTGAATCGCGAATACTTTGTCCTTCGCCAAAAGTGGCTACCTATGACCTTGCTCCAGAAATGAGCGCCAATGATATCAAAGACAAAATCATTCCGGAATTAGATAAAAAAGAACCCGATTTTATTTGTCTCAACTTTGCCAACCCGGATATGGTCGGGCATACGGGAGTTTTTGAAGCAGTGGTAAAAGCATGTGAGACTGTTGACGCATGTGCTCAAGCCGTTACAGAAGCAGCGCTGAAAAATGGTTATGCCACAATTATTATAGCTGATCATGGTAATGCTGATATGATGATCAACGAAGATGGATCACCAAACACCGCACATACAACTAACCTCGTACCATGCATTCTGGTAGACGATTCTTATAAAGGAAAGTTAAAAGATGGAAAGCTTGGAGATCTTGCACCAACCATCTTAACGTTGATGGGTGTTCCGATTCCCGCACAGATGACTGGAAATGTTTTGCTTGAAAAATAGAAATTCAATTCAGGTTCAAACCACTATTCTTTAGAAGTAAAGAAATGAGAAATCTATTTAGTTTATTTTTTTTACTTACCATCATCTCATTCTCTTGTTCGAATAAACAGAAAGTAACTTCTGATTTATTTAATGTCGATAGTTTGATAGACGCTCAATCGCGATACCTTAAAGAAGAACATGCAGGGCTAGAAAAAATATCATCACTTGGAAACTCAAGAGATTCAGTCTTCAGTATACCCAAGGATACGACTGCATGGAAAAATGAGCTGGAAGCTTTCAATGTTTTGCATTTGATAAACAAGCCCGTCAACCGGAATTCGTATACAATCGAAAATCAAGAAGACACTAAAAGTAATTTGTCGGTAAGAACCTTTGCTATTAAAGCAAGCTTGCCAACTGATGAGAAGAAATTACCAATTGAGTATTTGAAAATCTATTATCAGGAAACTCCAGATAAAATTCGCAGAATTGAAGGGCAATATCGGGAGTCTGGCAGGATGTACAAAACCTTGCAAATATTGAGGATGGAGTTTGAACCGGTACATGATAAAATGGTGTTGACTTCCTATTCAATATCAGGTGGACAAAAAATGTTGATGGGTGATTCGGTTCAATATGAAATCAACACATCCGTAATCTTAACAAAGTAAAGTACAATGGCGAAGCGTGGAGGAGGGGAACCCTTAAAGGAGGAGGACAAAAGAAGGGTTGATAAAAAGAGCCTTGGCCGACTACTCGGCATTTTTCAGTTTATGTTACCCTACAAAGGGTTGTTCATTTTTGGAATTGTCTCTCTTGTATTATCAAGTGTAACCTTGCTCGCATTTCCCCGCTTGTCAGGCGAACTTTTGGATGTCGCATCAGGCAAGTCAAAGTACTTCGAAACCATAAACGAGACCGTAGCAGTATTGATACTGATACTTTTTATCATTAGCATTTTCTCGTTCATCCGTATCTATACATTTTCAATTGTAATAGAACGTGGAATAGCAAATCTCCGACAAACCCTTTATCAAAAAATAATCTCACTCCCAATCACTTTTTTTGATAGTAAAAGAACAGGAGAATTAATGAGTAGGATAACGTCAGATGTTAGCATAATTCAGGAAACATTTAGTTTTACAATAGCTGAATTATTGCGTCAACTCATAACTGTAGTTTGCAGCGTTGCTTATATTTTTTATTTAGCACCAACCCTGACCACTTTTATGTTACTAACATTTCCTGTGCTTGTGGTTTCGGCTTTGATTTTTGGAAAATTTATTCGAAGACTTTCTAAAGAAACTCAAGACAAGCTAGCCTCTACTAATGTAATTATTGAGGAATCTTTGCAATCTATTTCCGTAGTAAAAGCTTTTACAAATGAATTGTTCGAAGTTAAAAGATATTCGAAAGCCTTAGGTGAGGTTGTAGATGTTTCAATTCATGCAGCCCGTTATCGTAGTTTGTTTGTTTCATTCATCATCTTCGTACTCTTTGGAGGTGTTGTAGCAGTAGGTTGGTATGGAGCAAAACTTGTTCAGTCAGGCGCAATAACAACAGGTGAATTATTTTCTTTTATTCTGTACACATCTATCATAGGGTTCTCCATTGCGGGGCTAGGGGATATCTATGCACAGTTGCAACGATCAATAGGAGCTTCTGAACGCATGCTGGATATTCTAAACGAAGAAGATGAATCGGAGTCGGTGAAAGCACCACCTGTAAAAATTAATGGCGAAATTGATTTTGCGGATGTTCAATTTTCATATCCAACAAGACCGGATTATACAGTATTGAAAGGTTTGAACTTTACCATCAAGCCCGGTGAAAAAGTTGCACTTGTTGGCCCTAGTGGATCGGGGAAATCGACTATCATAAATTTACTTATGCGTTTCTACCCAATTGCGCATGGAGCATTAAAGATTGATGGGAAGAATATTTATGATTTCAATCTCTCTGCGTTTCGGAAAAATCTTGGCATTGTGCCACAAGAGGTAATTCTTTTTGGAGGGACCATCAAAGAGAATATCGCATACGGAAAACCAGGTTCAAACGATGAGGAAATTTATGAAGCGGCCAGGAAAGCAAATGCTTACGAATTCATTGAAAGTTTCCCCGATAAATTTGAAACGCTGGTTGGCGAACGTGGCATAAAACTTTCAGGCGGTCAACGCCAACGCATTGCTATTGCGCGAGCCATTTTAAAAGATCCGGCCATTTTAATTCTGGATGAGGCGACCAGCTCATTAGATGCCCATTCCGAGGTTTTGGTTCAGGAGGCGTTAGAGACATTAATGGAAAACAGAACAACCATTATCATTGCTCATCGGCTAAGTACAATCAAAAAGGTTGATCGTATTTTCGTTATCAAGGAGGGCAGGTTGGCTGAAGCCGGGTCACATGCTGAACTAACGGGGTTGGATAATGGTATTTATAGTAACTTGCTTAAGCTGCAATTGCAATAGGCTATGACTGCTTCTTCTGAAATCATACTAAAGAATTTTAACCTTCGATCGACCCCGACA
>DAIQPD010000095.1:0-15404 GCA_036787535.1 Chryseolinea sp. | reverse complement strand
ATAAATGGTAGGTAGTATTTCCCTGTGTGGCGATCTTAACACCACTGAATACCAATGAACGAAATATCTTTAGTTGTTGCATCCGCTTTTCTTTAATCCATGAAGTACCAGAATTTGGGTTCCGTACCTAAATCTTCCTTTAACCTGAATACTTTTTTGTTGGCCAATACCCAACGAATTTCACTTTTCGGATCCAGCAGGTTTCCGAAGATGCGAGCGCCAGTAGGACACGCTTCTACGCAGGCAGGATTTTTTCCATTACGTGTGCGTTGAATACAAAACGTACACTTTTCCATCACTCCTTTTTTTCGTAACCGGTTACCAAGATAATGCTGTTCATTGTTTACCTCTTCCTTCGGTACTTCGGGTGTTGCCCAATTGAACCTCCTTCCATCGTAAGGACAGGCCGCCATACAATACCGACAGCCAATACACCAGTCATAATCAATAACGACAATTCCGTCTTTCTCTTTCCAGGTTGCTTTAACGGGACAAACATCAACGCATGGCGGATTCTCACAATGGAAACATTGTGTGCCGATGTAGAAGTGACCGACTGCCGGAACTTCATGGTAATAGTTGTCATCGGCTAATTCAAAATCCATTGATCCATTTTGATGTTCATGGATGCGTATATATTGCATTTGTGAAGTACGGTCCTGATTGTTTTCTTTCACGCAGGCATTTACACAATCCATGTATCCCTGGCATTTTGAGATGTTGAAGGCGTAGCCATACAAAACATCTTCCAACGGACCCGTTGCGGTTACGTTTATTTTCCGTCCGGCATTGAGTTCGTACAATCGCTCCAGTCGGTTTACAGTGGATTGTTTCTCATCGTCAGACATTAATTGATAATTTCCTTTGAAGAATTCTTCCCAGTCCAGTTGGGTCTTCTCTTTTTTGTCATCGCTGGCCGTTGGACTACAGGAAGCGGCAACAAAACCAGTACCGGCCAGGAATCCCGCAGTGAGTTTCTTAAGTGCCTCGCGTCTGTCCGTAGGTTTATTCATTACCTGTTGAACACCATTATCCTTTTTTCCACAGGAACAATTTCCGGATTGGCACCCTGATTCTTTACCTGTTTGGTCAGCAGGCATGTCGTCATTTTTTTTGTTGTTAAAAAAAAGCATAATGATTATTCCGGATTTGTTTTCGATTTGGAAACCGTGTTTAACCGCGAAGGCCAACGTGATTCAAATGCTGGTTGATGGGGATTGTGACAATTCACACACGTGTTAATTGTTCTGGGGGGTGCCCATCCATTGAGACGTTTGCCATGACTGCCACCCACCCAATCCTTATATTGAGTTGAGTGACACTGGCTGCATAGTTTAAAGCTTTGATTAAAAACAATGGGTGTTCCGGTTAGTGAGGTCAGTTCGTTTAGATTAGAATCGGTATGACAGGTACTACAATTCATGACGTCTGTATTGCCATGAATAATTTTAATATCCCAATGTGCTTTTTTCTCATTTTCTTTTCTTCCCAACGCCAGTTGATCAATGGGTTTAGAATGACAATTGGTACAGGGGAAAGATTTTATTTGCATCGTGCGTTCCGGGATAAGGAAGGATACAGTATCATGTATTTCTGCCAATACGGTTTTTACCTGTTCCAAAGCATTTGCCGTTGTTACCGTGTAGGTTATGCTATCGTTATATTTTTTTACCCGTTGACTAACGGAAGTGTGTTCCATAATGGAGTGGTTGCCGTCTTCATGTTGAGCAGGCGTGCAGCTATAATACACCACCAGAATGCCAATCAGGATTGCAATTTTGAATATCGTTTTTGAATTGATCATTCTTTTGTTTCGGTTGTTGGCCGGGTCCATTCAATATTTAAGGTAGGTTTTGCAGCATGGCATTGCCGGCAGTTGACACGTTCAGGATGCGTTACACGTATTTCTTTTGGTGCCGCTGGCCCGGCATGACATGCCAGGCAATTTTCGCGCATTTGCAACGCGTGGGGAATCATCGGTGGACTTCCGGGTAATGCCTGATTGTTTATTTCCGGCTCTTCTAATCTGGTGAAACTGGATTCCTTGAAAAAAGTATTTGATTTAACCGGCACATGGCATTGCTTACAGTTGATTAATTCCGGATGCGGTGTTACCGGTGCGTTGGCATTGAACTGCGCCACATACCCTCCGTTTTGGTGACACTGCAAGCACGATTTTCCACCCATACCACTTTCACTTAATATAATATGAGGAATGGTGGGAGGTGCCCCCGAATATGCACGATTCTTATAGTATGTATCTAATGATCGCTGATGTTGCGGGTCATCGGGCATGTTGTTATAATCCATTGCAAATTCGGAACGTCTGAAGACACCCGCTTCTGAAGGGATGGGTTCGGGAGTAGTGTAAAGTTCTCCTTCAACACGAGCGGCCTCCTGTTCCTGAATCATACTAAGATCAAGGATGACAATAGCCGAGACCATCAGGCTGATGAAAAGTAAAATTAGATATTTACGTTTTGGTTTAACGGTCATGATGTTGCGCTTAAGCTTTCATAACTTGTATAGCACACTTTTTATAATCCGGTTGCCGGGAGATCGGGCAGAACGCATCAAGTGTCAATTCGTTTATCAGCAATGACTCATCAAAGAAAGGAACGAAGACTTGTCCTTTAGGCGGCTGACCACGCTCATTCACGGAAGCAGGCAATACGATTTGGCCTCTTCTGGAAATTAATTTCACCTTGTCGCCAGTGCGAATGTTCATGGAGGCCGCGTCTTGCGGATTCAATTCAACATACGAATGCGGAACAGCCTGGTGTAAAACCGAAATTCTTCGGGTTAATGAACCGGTATGCCAATGCTCCAGTACCCTACCCGTGTTTAGCCAGAAAGGAAATTCACTATCCGGCACCTCGGGTGCAGGCTCAAAAGGTCTTGCCCAAATCCATGCTTTGCCTTCCGGCTTCCCATAAAAGTCAAATGATTCGCCTTTTGCGGCCGGATCATACTTACTATGATACCGCCACTTTGTTTCCTTTCCATTTACATAAGGCCACTGAATGCCTGGATTAGCTTTCAACACCTCGTAAGGTGCGATGCCGTGTTTATTGCCTTCATGGAATAAACTATACTCTTTCCATATTTCTTCAATGTGATTTTCTTTTGTCCACGGAAATAATTTTCCATGTCCCATTCGTTTCGCTACTTCGATGATCTGCCAGGTGTCACTCATACATTCACCTTGTGGCTCAATCATTTTCTCGAAATGCTGGGTGCGTCTTTCCGAATTGCCAAACATGCCTTCTCTTTCTATCCACATCGCTGAAGGAAGAATAACATCAGCAATGTCTGTAGTAGGTGTTGGATACACATCGGAAACAACAATAAAGCGATCCTCTTTCTTTGCACCATCGCGGTACCGTTTTAGATTGGGCATGGTCACCATTGGGTTAGTGACTTGTATCCACATGAATTTTATTTCACCGCGATCTAATGCGCGAAACATTTCAACCGTGTGGTATGTAGGCTTAGCCGGAATTTTTTCTACCGGTACTTTCCAGATATGAGCAGCATGCTTGCGATCCTCTTCGTTTGTTACTGTGCCATGCGGCAGTAAGTGTGTCAGCGTACCTACTTCCCGAACGGTTCCGCAAGCACTAGGCTGCCCGGTAAGCGAGAAGGGACTATTGCCCGGTGTTGAAATTTTTCCAGTCAGAAGGTGAATGTTGTAAATCAAATTATTCATCCAGGTGCCACGGGTATGCTGATTCGGTCCCATGCACCAGAGCGACATGATTTTTTTATTGGCATTGCCGTAGAGTGACGCCAGATATTTGATATCCTTCACCGATACTCCACTGATTTCTGCAGTTTTAATGGGTGTATAGTCGGAAAGAAAATTTTCGTACTCCTTCCAGTCAATGGATGTTGGCTCATCGGTAAATTGAAAATTATCTTCCAGGCCATAGCCGATATCGGTCTTTCCTTTTTTTAATGCACAATGCTTTTCTACAAACGAGTGATTTACCCAATCATTTTTTACAAGTTCATAACAGATTGCATTGGCAATGGCCAAATCAGATTGTGGCTTAAACTGAATGGTTTTATCTGCGGCCAGACTGGTTCGTGTCGTGCGGGTACTCAGATCAATAATGATGCATCCCCTTTTCAAGCGTTGATCCAGAAGTCTTGAGAATAATACCGGGTGCATCTCCGCCATGTTGTTTCCCCAAAGCACGAATACATCGGCATGGTTAATATCTTCATAACAACCCATGGGTTCATCCATGCCAAAAGAAGTCACCAGTCCGGTAGCTGCACTCGACATGCATAGGCGTGCATTGGCTTCAATATTATTTGAGCCGATGCCTGCCCTCATAAATTTTGTCGCCACATAACCATCCGGGATAGTCCATTGACCAGATCCATAAATTGAAACGGAATCCTTTCCGCTTTTCGCGATGGTCTCCTTCATCTTTGAGGCGACAAGGTCCAGCGCTTCCTGCATGGTTACTTCAACCCACTTCCCGTTTCTTTTTATCAAAGGCTTGCGAAGCCGGTCTTTTCCATAGAGGGCCATGACCGAATGATAACCCTTTACACAACACAATCCTTTATTCACAGAGCTGGCAGGATCGCCTTTGACCGCCACTGCTTTTCCATCTTTCAAACCAATCAGCAAACCACAACCAACACCACAAAAACGACACGGTGATTTTTTCCACTGAAGTTCTCCCGATTGCAATGTCTCTTTACTTTTTGCAAAAGTAATATCGGGTAACAGGGCGGAAGCGGCCGTCATGGCTGATGCTGCAGCCATACGCTTAATGAAACTTCTGCGCGATTGCTCTTCAATATTATAAGCTTCCCTTTTCATATCGCTCCGTGGTAAATCCTGAAATTAAATTGATGTGGTGAAGACCTTCCTCCAATTGAAGTGCAAGAAACAACGCATCATCTTCCTGTTCAGATGATGTGTCGGTTACCAGCACGAGTACATCTTTGTTATCGGCTGGATAAACATCACAACCCTTTCGTGTTGAAAGTGACTCCCGTAACATCGATGATTTGCCGATGTGAGGAAATAGAAGATAACTCTTAATTGGCATAATACTGCTAAGTAAGCGAACGGGAATAATTCAAAACATGATCTTAGTCATATCTGAGTACGAATTCTCAAAATATCTTTCAGAATATTTCGAACGATACAGTCTGCCGGTATGAGCCCCAAAATCTGTTTACTTGTGAGTTGTCTTGCAACCCTCACATTGTCTTCTTTTGCGCAGGTTAAATTTTCATTCAATGGACAGTATATGAACCGGGCAGAGTATCGGCACGGTTACTCTACTTTAGCCGAACCCGATCAGGATGCTGCTTTTTTTATAAGTCAACGCGCACGGATTTCGGCAGGATTAAGAATGGACAAGGCTGAAATGTTCTTCAGCATCCAGGATGTGCGCACATGGGGGAGTACAGCTAACGCAACGATCGACAATGCCGGACTGCTCTCCGTACATGAAGCCTGGGTGGCCTTGCAATTGAATAAGAAATTAAATCTGAAGATGGGACGACAGGAGATTGCCTATGATGAAGATCGGATTTTTGGTAATCTGGATTGGACCATGCAAGCCAGAAGACATGATGCCGCACTGTTGAAGTTCTACGATTCTACCAGCAGCACAACATTACATTTTGGTTTAGCCTTTAATCAGGACAAAGAGCAATTAGAAGGAACAATCTATACCGTACCCAACAACTATAAGACCTTTCAATACCTGTACGTTCATCGTGCATTCGGTAAGATTACAACGTCATTTCTGTTTTTAAATAATGGAGTTCAATATGCAACACCAAACACAAATCCAATTGATTACCATACGGTGTTTTCTCAAACCTTTGGCCCTCGACTATCCTACAAAGAGGCAGACAGAAAGTTATCGTGGAATCTGGCTTTTTATTACCAGACAGGAAGAAATAATCAAAATCAGTTATTATCCGCCTATGACCTTTTAGGAGAAGTCGCCTACCAACTAACAAAAGATATTTCACTAACGGGCGGATTGGAAATTCTTTCCGGTACAGATGAAGTAGGCTCCGACTCCGACCCGAGTAAATCATTCAATCCGTTCTATGGAACAAACCATCGCTTCAATGGATATATGGATTATTTCTATTTTGGAAATCATACCAATTCGGTTGGGTTGCAGAATGTTTATATCAAGGGCTTTGTGAACAGACCAAAAATATTCTATGGTATCGCGTTACATTATTTTGCAGCTGCTGGTAATGTTCGTGATGATTCAAGCGTCTCAGTTGTAACAGTGGCTCCTTCAAGTTTTGGAACGGAACTCGATCTATTCGCGAATGTTCGAATCAGCAATGGAATTTCAATCCAGGGAGGGTACTCTCAAATGTTTGCCACAAAAAGCCTGGAGTATATAAAGAATGTTGTAGACGGAAGTAATCAAACGAATAATTGGGCATACCTCATGGTTATGGTGAGGCCTGGAATCGCCTGGCCCCGAACCGGTCTTAAAATGTGAAGACATCAACTTTTGAATCGCAAAGAGCGGGGTATAGGATACAGTCGATTTTTAGAAAATCGGAAAATTGGTTGATCAGGATGATTTCAACGTTTGCAAAATAGTATCAATTGTCTCTTTGTTGTTGACGCCAAGACCTTCTTGTTGATGAACCAGCACCCCCTGCCTATTAAAGACACTAATGATATTGGAGTGAGAAAAATCCATCGGTGCAATCTGTTTGTATTTTACGGCCAATACATTGGCAAACTCCTGTACACCGGAGGTAGTACCCTGCAGAAAAGTCCAATGGTTTGCGTCCATTTGATTTTCTATTGCAAAAGCTTTTAGCCGGGCAGGGTTGTCAACTTCCGGATCAATGCTTACCAACACGAAGTTAAGTTCGCTTAAATTGTCTTTGGATATTTTACTTTCAATGTCACGCATATCGGCTACCAGGCGTGGACAGGCCACTTTGCAACTGGTATAGATCATGACCACTACCAGCACTTTGCCTTGTAAGTCAACTAGTTTTATCGAGTCGTTGTTTTGTGTGTGCCAGTCTTCCGTTAAATTAAAAATCGATTCGTCAGAAATTGCGGTTTGCGAAGAAGCGTCTTGCGCGGAATTGTGTTCACGCGATTCTTTTAACGTGCAGGAATCCGCTGCTACCAGGATAGCGAAAGCAATAAAGACAGCGATATAATTATTCTTTTTCATTTTGTTGAAGATCTTTCACACACCTAAAGCCTAAGTTTTGAACTCCGTAATTTGCACGAACACTGCTGCGGAAGGCATATCGCAAAAACGCGGCATAGTTCATTAAGTCGCTTGCCTTTAATGAGCCGTCTCCACAAAACAAATTCTTGTCACTCGAAACATCGTTACGCGATTCTCCTGTTAGTAATGTTGAACTGAAGTCCGATGTCCATTCCCAAACCAGTCCGTGCAAGTCATAGACTCCCCAATAATTCTGAAAAGTTTTACCTACTGGATTGACGAATGTTTTAGGTCTTTCATACCAGTCCAATATGTATTGATTGTACGGGCCTTTTTTTCTCGCATCGGCTGATTCCTGATCCGCCATGGCGACATATTCCCATTCATCAACTGTAGGCATTCGTTTTCCCTGGCATTCGCAATACGCTTTAGCAGCATACCAGGATACATTCGTAACCGGGCTTTGCTGATTCATGCTAATTCCCAGAGTAGTGTCATTTTGCCAATGCATTAGATAGTTGTCGTCTGCAAATATTTTTTTTATCTGAGATTTACCCCAACGCCTGTTTTTCTTAACGAACGCTGCAAAGTTCTCATTGGTCACCGGATAAACGTCCATTAAAAGATCATTAACGTGTACGCGTATGGAATCGCGACCATATAATGGAATGTATTCACCACCTAAAATAGTGACCATTTCCGTAGTTGCTTCGAAAGGTAAATCTTTCGAAGCAACTACAGTTTGCCTGGCCTGTTTCTGATTGATGTTGTTTTCCTGTGTAGAATTCAATTCCGAACAAGAGAACACCAGAAATATTCCGCAAAGGATGAATACACTAAAAGATGAATACACTTTTCAAGTGATTACGATTTCTATTTTATCTTTTTCCGAACGGATGTCACCATGGCTTCCGTAACATCTTTTTTACTATTGCCCCATGAGTTGTAAACATAGGTAAGGACATTGGCAACCTCTTCGTCAGTGAGCGTTTGAGCAGTCATCACACTGTTAAATTTTTGTCCATTCACCGTTAGCTCTCCCGTTTTTCCTTTCAATACGATTTCAATGGCTCGGTTGACTTCTGCATTTAAGTAATCCGATTTCGCCAAAGGAGGGAATGCGTTGGGCAAACCTTCACCGGCTGGCTGATGACAGGCAAAGCAGGTTTTACTGTAGATGGATTTTCCTTCAGCAATTCGTTCAGCGAGGGAGACTGCCTTGGCCTGAGGTTTAGCATTCTCATCGGTCGGCATAGATTGGATTGTGCCTCCTTCCGGATGATAAACGTTATCGGCTTTTGTACCTGAATAAATGGTTTTATTTTCTTCACCACTAACTTTCAACATTCCCAATGTACCCTTGTTAAACGTACGGAATATCGAGTGATCAACCAGAATGTAAGTGCCCGGAACATCGACCTTAAAATCGACAATGGTTGCTCCTCCTGATGGGACTAATGTAGTTTGAACATTTTTATTAATCGATGAGCCTCCTTCTATGTGGACGTTGTCGAATATTTCGCCAATAACATGAAAGGAAGACACTAGATTAGGACCACCGTTGCCAACGAACAGGCGTACTCGTTCCCCTACATTGGCAGTGATTGCATTGTCATCGGTCAGGGCTCCAACTTTACCATTAAATACGACATAGTCTGCGTCCTCTTTTATCGCCTTTGCCATATCGAAAGGCTGAAGACCCTTATCTCCATTGGCTCCCTTTGTATAAAAATCACCTTGCATGATGTAGTATTCTTTATCGACAGGGGGAAGACCGCCCGCAGGTTCCACCAGGATAAGACCGTACATACCATTGGCGATGTGCATTCCAACGGGCGCGGTAGCGCAGTGATAAACGTACAATCCCTCGTTAATTACTTTGAAGGAAAATACCACTTCATGTCCGGGAGCAACAAAAGATGAAGCAGCTCCACCACCCGGTCCCGTAACGGCATGTAAATCGATGTTGTGTGGCAATTTGTTGTCGGGATGATTCTTTAAATGAAATTCAACCTCATCACCAATGCGCGTACGGATAAAACTTCCAGGAACAGAGCCACCGAAAGTCCAATAGATATATTTCACCCCGTCCGCCATTTCACCTTCTTTTTCAATAATCTCCATGTTTACCGTAAGCTTCATGGGCGCTCTGTTTCCAACCGGCTTGGGCACAAAAGGAGGGGCGGTTAATTCGGCTTCCGCAGAGTTTGTCGCTTGCATCTTCGCAGGATCTTCTCCAATTTTTGCGTCATTAGTTTTGGTGCCACAACTTGACAATGTTAAAACGATGGCAAGGGTAATAGATATTCCTCCAGTGAGAAACATCTGTTTTCGTGATTTAGGTAGCATTATTTCTTTTTGTTTTGTTTAAGTATTTTATCTACACGTTATTTTATCGGTCATTTTAGTGAGATGCGTTTCTTCTTTAAGGATGATGAAAATTCCTGTATGGATGTTTTAAGCATGAGCCTGTATTGGCTTTCTTTTATTTTAACATACTGATTGTGCAAAGGGCAGGGGTTCTGCGATGAACAGGTTGGTAATCCCAACACGCACCGATTAAACACATCGCCATCAATCACGGCTACAATTTCGCTAAGGTTTACACTTCTTCCTTTCGGAATTGAAAACCCACCCTTTGCCCCAATAGTTGAAATCAGGAATTTGTTTTTTCTTAATTGCTGGAGAATTTTTGATGTATAAGCAACGGGCGAATCGATAGCTTCAGCTATTTCCGCTAAACTGATTTTTCTCTCCATGTTGTTGCAGGACTCAACAAGAATCATCGCCTTAATGGCATATTCACATGCCTTACTGAACATCCGCTATTCTTTGTCTACAAGATTATGTAAAAGTATTTTAATTCGGACGTTATTATCCAAATTATATTGTTGAGTAAATTTTATGGATTTCAGAAATGAAGGATCAACGAAACATGATGCCTTCTTAACCTTCATCCCTGTTAAAGTTCAGGAATGGGTTTAACTAGAACGTACTAATGGGAAAGTAATCGGATTAATACCGAAGCTAACTGTATGTATTTCAGCCACTCAGCGATAGTTATCTTTTATCTCGGATAAAATTGTCCGAGATAAAAGAATTACGTATCTTGCATGCAAATACAGAGGCAGTATGTTTTCAAAAGCGTGCGAATATGGAATAAAGGCCACCAGCTACATTGCTGTTCAGTCTTTGGATGGTCATCGCGTGAGCTTGAAAGACATTGCAATGTCAATCGATTCACCGGTGGCGTTTACAGCCAAGATTCTACAGCAACTATCTAAATGTGATATCATACACTCTACTCTTGGTGCAACTGGGGGATTTGAAATTGAACGTAACCGAATGGAGAAAATTAAACTCAGTCAGATTGTTTCGGCAATTGATGGCGATGAAATTTATAAGGGATGTGGTTTGGGCTTGAAAGAATGCAACGCGAAGAAACCATGCCCCGTTCACGACAAGTTTAAAGTAATTCGCGATGAGCTCAAGGTTATGCTGGAAGGCACGACTGTACATGAACTTGCTTTAGGTTTAAAAGACGGGCTGACTTTTTTGAAGCGATAATTCATGGAGACAGCGATACCACAACGGTTAAAACTATTCAGGAAATGAAAACAACGGGCACACCACAAATGACAATTCTCCGTTCGGGTAAGTCATTTAAAGTATTACAAGTAACGGGAAGCGAAGGGATGAGCATGCCAGACCATTTCAGTACCAAAGAAGCAGTGCTCATGATTCAAATCGGATCGGCAACCCTGAAAATAAAAGGAGAGGAACATCTGCTGACAAAACATCATTCCTTCATTATACCGGCAGCGGAACATCATACACTGGTCTTAAAGGAGAATTTCCAGGCCATTGTCATTATGGAAGTCGATTCGGAAATTAAGTTTGTTAATTCATAAACGAAAAAAAATGGAAATAAATCAAAGTCAAATCATCGGAGAGTTGGTAGCACAGGACTACCGCACAGCATCAGTATTCAAGAAATATGGAATAGACTTCTGTTGCCAGGGTAATAGAACGATTCAGGATGCATGTGAGAAGAAAAGTGTGGATTCGAAAGTGGTGCTAAGCGATTTAGAGAAAGCCACACAGGCACAAAGTGAGAGTGCTACGGATTATAAATCGTGGCCCATTGATTTGTTGGCGGATTATATTGAGAAAAAACACCACCGCTATGTTGAAGCGAAGACATTGGAAATAAAACCGTATTTAGATAAAATCTGCAAAGTGCATGGTGAACGTCACCCTGAGTTATTGGAGATACAAAAACAGTTTAATGCTTCTGCGGGGGAATTAGCGGCCCACATGAAAAAAGAAGAGTTTATTTTATTTCCCTTTGTGCGGAAAATGGCGAAGGCAAAACATGAAGGCTTAAACGTAGATGCTCCTCATTTTGGTACGGTCCAAAACCCGGTACAATTGATGATGAGTGAACACAGCACAGAAGGAGACCGCTTCAGAAACATTGAAGGATTAAGTAATAACTATACTCCTCCGAGTGATGGCTGCAGCACCTACAGGGTTACGTATGCTCTGCTTAAAGAATTTGAACAGGATTTACACCTCCATATTCATTTGGAGAATAACATTCTATTCCCAAAAGCGATTGAATTGGAAAAAGAACTGACGAATAAAAAGTAATGTATAGTTGAGTCAGCGCGCGAAGCAATGATCGTAAACTTGCGGCACCATGAATACGCCAATTAAACGTCATGCATCTCTTAAGCCCCTCAGCCACGACCATCATCACGGCTTGCTGCTTTGTTGGAAAATCAGGACGGGGTACAGAAAGAATGTTGAAATCAATCGCATAAAATTGTATGCGGACTGGTTTTATAAAAATCATTTGCTTCCGCACTTCGAAATAGAAGAAAAATACGTATTTCCTATTTTGGGGAATGAGCACGAGCTAGTGAAGAGGGCACTTTCGGAACATCGAAAGTTGAGAAGACTGTTTGAAGACTTTGAACAAGTAAGTAAAACCCTTGGCATGATCGAAGAGAAATTGGAAGCGCATATACGATTTGAAGAGAGGTTTCTATTCAACGAGATTCAAAACACAGCGCCACCAAAGGTGCTGGAAGAAATGATGGCAATACATTCGGGGTTGAATTCAGGTACGCGTTCTGTTGAAGAATGGGAAGATGAATTCTGGAAATAACGTCAATGAATGTGGGGCGGAAGTTTGATATTGGCATTACTGTATTTCTGAAAGGGGAGAAGCACGCCATCGCAACTTACCAGGGCGAGTATCGAAATCTAATGGCCTTGCTATATGACAAATTCTTTGTAGAAGATTTTGGGGAATGCAAAGGCATTGGACGATGTGGAACATGTCATGTTCATATTTTAGGTGGTAAAAAGGAATGGCTAAAAAGGGAAGGTAACGAGCCAGCCACATTAAGCAAAATGGATTTAGTGGGCCCCAATAGCCGATTGGCCTGCCAGATAATGATTGATGAAAAACTGGATGGTTTGCGGATTGAGGTAGTTTAGCGCAGCGTGTACATATAATATAGAGTGTGGGTTTGTGGTGTTCAATATGTCACAGAAATACACACTAACCCAAATATGATTTTAAGGTCTTGCTTCTGGAGGTATTTCTAAGCCTTCGGATTCCATTCTCTTTTACCTGACGAACGCGCTCCCGGGTAAGCTGAAACATTTCTCCAATCTCTTCGAGTGACTTGGGATGTTCTCCATTCAGTCCAAAGTAAAGCGAGATTACTTCTGCTTCCCTTTTTGTTAATGTTGTGAGGGATCGTTGTATTTCGGTTCGCAAAGAATCGCCCATCAATCCTGAGTCAGGTGTTTCTTCATCCTTATTTTCTAATATATCAAGCAATCCATTTTCCTCTCCTTGAACAAATGGAGCATGCACGGAAACCTGACGAGATCCCGTTCTAAACGTATGCGCCACTTCTTCGGGAGTGGTGTCTAATGCCTCGGCAAGTTCTTCTGAAGAAGGTTCACGTTGAAAGGTTTGCTCCAGTTGTGAGAAAGTTCTGTTCAATTTTGAAAGTGAACCCACACGATTCAAAGGAATTCGTACCACCCTGGATTGATCTGCCAGAGCTTGCATGATGCATTGACGTATCCACCATACCGCGTATGAAATAAATTTAAACCCTCGGGTTTCATCAAATCGCATGGCTGCTTTGATCAATCCCACGTTTCCCTCGTTAATCAAGTCACCTAAGGTTAGTCCATGATTTTGATATTGCTTGGCAACTGAAACGACAAATCGAAGATTCGCCTTCACCATTTTCTCAAGCGCGGCCTGATCACCTGATTTTATTCTCTTTGTCAGCGCAACTTCCGTCTCAGCAGTAATCAAATCCATCCTGCCAATCTCCTGTAAATACTTGTCCAGTGATTGCGTTTCACGATTGGTAATCTGTTTGACGATTTTTAATTGTCTCATCCGGGTGGTAATAAGTAGAATTTATGGTTGTTCGGGGTTTTGATATTTCACTGAAATTGATCAGGAAGAATTTGGAGGGGGATGCATCGCTCAGGGTTACGGTAGTTTTGGTGAGGGTTAAAAGTGATGAGGTCGTATTTCTTGTAAGCAAGGATTAGAATTGCAGAATTTTAGATTGCTCACGGTAGAGTTCTTCAGCAACTCTCTCGTCCCGAATGGGATACGTCCCACCTAAATACTTGGTTATTTTACCAAGGTTTCCATAAACCGGCATAATGGTCGTGCGTACCCAATAGTGAGATTCATCTTTAGCCTTGTTTTTTAGTATGCCTCGAAAAACTTTTCCTTGCTCAATCTCTTTCCACATGTGCATGAATAATTTTTCCGGCATATCCTTGTGTCGAATAATACTGTGCGATTTACCAACAAGTTCGCGCCATTCGTATTGAGATATTTCACAAAAACTCTCGTTGACGAATAGGATCTCGCCTTTTGCATCCGTTTCTGAAAGCATAGTAGAGTTTATACAGAATCTCGGATCTTTCTTCATGATCAGGATGAAACCCAGAATGCGTTATGGGGGATACGGTTAAAATAATTTGTGTAGTCGCAATCAAATGGCCAATGGCAGCGTAATCCTAATCTTATTCTTATAAAAGAGGTGTGACCTTAATCAGGTTACGATATGATTTCTATCAGCCTCACGATTTTGCGAGCGGGCTACTTTTGATGTTTGCCAAACTGAAAAAACAAACCCGTATTGGCAACGCTCTCATCACTCTCCAATCCAAATTGACCTATGAAGGAATTATTTAAGCCTGTAGTTTTTGTTTGTGCCGGATCAGGTAGTTGTGCCGAAGATAAGCCAGCACAGCGCATGGCAAATGAACTTGTGCAAAGAGGAATAGCGGAAATGGGCGATATAGCATCCATGATTTTAGATCAGGATAATTTGGAGCTGCACAGAAGAAGAAGAATGATTTTTATAAATGATTGCGCAGCATCCTGTATCAAAATGTTAATTCAACAACATAAGTTGGAACATGCAGTATATGTTGATTTGAATGAGCATGTTTACTCCTTAAAAGATTTTGATGTTGAAAAATGCATTGAAGATTCTTTGCCCGGTTTTTTTAATAGTAGTTATTTCTAGCAACCATTTGGAAAACCATCATCGTGGGAAATTACAGACCTACCTTATACGAGACGCAGCCATCGGAAAAAATTTAGTAGATGGTTTAAAAATTAAAGAATGTATGAGTAGGGTCATAAAGAAAAAAATAAACGGATCATACCTTACAAAAAAAATCATATTACGTTTTTTAAATGAGAGACTACGCGGGTATTCGCAGCGAGTATTTGAAGGCTGAATTGGACATCCGATCCGTTCTTCCAAATCCGGTTGATCAGTTCGAAATTTGGTTTGAAGAAGTATTGAATGCTGGCGTGCAGGAACCTAACGCAATGACACTGGCTTCGGTGAGCAACCACGGTAAACCATCTCTCCGCATCGTGCTGCTTAAGGGTATCGAGGAGAAAAAATTTATTTTTTACACGAATTACAACAGTAAGAAGGGCAGAGAGCTGGAAAACAATTCAGCCTGTGCTGTTAACTTTTTTTGGCCTGCACTAGAACGCCAGGTGCGCATCGAAGGAAATGCAGAACCTGTGAGACACATGGTGTCAGACGAGTATTATAATAGTCGGCCACGGAATGCTCAGATAGGAGCGTGGGCCTCTCCCCAAAGTGAATCGATCGCAGA
>DAIQPD010000094.1:0-15419 GCA_036787535.1 Chryseolinea sp. | reverse complement strand
AAAATTCATACTCTAGTGGAAAGCTCTGTAGCAGAGCTGCCTCACGAAGGGTTATTGCCCGATCTTGTTCTGGATGTCCAAACCTCCCATTACTCAAACCTGTGCAATAGGTTGTCATAGTCGGAGCAACATCATCCCATTTCATTCTACCATATACACTATTGAAATCTTTTCCTTGCTGTTTTTTGTGACATTCCAACCAAAGACTCTTATCCCAATCTCTCCAAAATCCTCCTTCCTTGGTTGCAATTATTCTTTTCTTGTTAAGTTCAGACAGTTTTCTAGCTCTATGTAATCTATCAGACGGATGAGCAATACCATCTTCAATTGGAGGAAGGTGCCCTATGGCCTGCCGAACCGTTTTATAATTTTTACCTACAACGGTTTTCTCTATCAATTTTATCTCACCTAATTTTGAAGCTAACAAGATAAGCCTCTTTCTTCTTTGAGGCACATCATAATCTTGTGCATTAACTATTTCCCACGAAACAGAGTATCCATTGTTCTTTAAGCGCTTCAAAAAATCTGTAAAGACTTTACCCTTATTGAATTTAACCAAAAGCGGGACATTTTCCATCGAAACAATTTCAGGCTTTACCTTTTCAATTAAGTCTCCAAATGAGTAGAGCAATTTCCATTTTTTGTCACTTCTTTGTTTTACAGTTTCGTTCTCACTTTTTTTATTATAAACAGAAAAGGGCTGACAAGGAGCACATCCAACAAGTATTTTCATCTTCCCTCTTGTGAAATAGGACCTCAATTCTGAAGCTCCTAATTCAGTAACATCTTTATGAATGAACTTGGACTTATTATTTTTCTCAAAAGCATATTTACAAGAGGCGTCAAAGTCTATTCCCGCATCTACTTTAAATTTTTCAAGTACAAAGCCATGGGTAAGACCACCGACACCACAGAACACATCCGTGACTGTGAAATCTTTAATTGACATTTTTTTTTTCTTCTTAGCCATTTATATTTTTTCTAGCTTCAACCATCCACATACGAATTCAAGGACCTCGGAAGGATCAGATTCAGTAGCTAATGCAATCAGATAAAGTTCATCAGCTCTAAGTTTTGTCGAAGCATTATTTGAGAGTTCGCTTAATCTAGTTTTACTAATACCGGTCTTACGGGAAATACTAGCTCGATTAATAGATTTCTTGGCCAAAAACTCACCCAACTTAGTCATTGATCATATTTTCAGAACGTTAATTTAGCAATAAAGAACAAATGTTTATAAAATAGAAACTAATCAAGAGCAATCTTCTTCCGGAGTTAGCAAAAAAAGCCCCCTAAAAAGGGAGCTCTGAAATTGAACACTCAAGCCACAAGAACCTGAGGAAAACCTCCCTTATGCCTGAAGGGAAGAAAGAGAACATGAATGGCTTGACACCAAAGCGAACGCCAACCGATAGCCACCAGCCACCGAGATTGACTTTTAATATATATTTAAACATGACGCACCACACGGGACCGGATAGAAAGGTGCAAGGGCTGCCGGAAAAAAATACTACCCGAGGGATGTGTGTTGGAAGGAGGGGAGGGTGGAGATTTTTTTACGAGCAGGCGTAGCGAACCCTTGCACCTTTCTATTCCGCACGCCCGTAACTTTGTGTTATGTTTAAGTATATTTAGTAATGGATCGATTCACTAGAGCTTGGGACAATAGGAATTCTTGTATTGTTCATATTCGCGAACTTCCGAAGTCCCGCAATGGTGCTAAATGTGGTTGTATTTGTGTGGAATGCAATAGCCCACTTGAAGCACTTCAGGGAGATAAGAATGATTGGTCATTTAGACACCAATCAAATACAATATGTAAAGGCGGTCCGATGACTGCGCTGCACATACTGGCTCAGGAATTACTTTGTGGCGATAAAACAGTAAAAACGAAAAGAGGGGAGGTCCCCTACTTAAATGCAACCAAAGAATGGCCAATACCTAGATCCCGTTTCAAAGCTGATCTTGCTGGAATAAAAGCTGATGGGTTTCAATTTCTAATTGAAATATTTGTGACTCATAAGCTGAAGGACGAAGACGAAAAAGTGAAGTTTATCCAGGAAAATAAATTGCATTCTATAGAGATCGATTTAAGTAGGGTGGATCCAGAAATTGGAAGGGACGATTTGCTAAAGTTACTGTTGACTGATATGGCTAAGCAAACAATTATTTACGCGCCTTCCAAAAATCAAGATGAAATCATTGAATCCTCTAGCAAAGAAATCAAAAAAGGAAATTGGTATGATGAACTAATTCCACTAGCAATTATCGCGGGAGTTTGTGTCACAATTTACAAGTGCATCACTGGATCCAATAGACGAAGGAAGCGATAATTTAAAATCAACATAGTATGAGCGATATCCATATAGACGACCTAATTGAAGAACTACATATTCCAATCAATCATATAAGTATTGAGGGCAACACAATTTACATTGGAACTGTAGGAACTTGCTTGATCAAGGGTAACGGCATTATTAAGTCCTCGCTGAACTGGGAAAAGATTTACGAACATAACAAAGAGAAATTGGCCGAACTGATCTATGCTATGTATCAAACCAAAGTTGATAAGTTAGAAATAACTCCCAAGCCTGACCGTGTACTAGAATTGAAATTCAAAGGTACGGAGATGTACTTACCAAGCGTTCAGTACAGTTACCATACTAATGGCGAGTGGACATTTCAAAGAGCCTCTATACGCGAAAAGTAACTGCTAAATGGCGCGGTGGCCTGAGCCAAATGCGGGGTGGCGAGATGGCATGTGCGTGGAAGCATATTTGGCTCTTGATTTTTTTCGTTCTTTTTGCATCAAGGCAAAAAGAACATAAAAGATCGCGTAGCGAACACCGCTGAAGTTCTGGTGAGCTTTAGCGAACCTAATAAACTAATTCAGTGAGTGTTATCGGATAAGAAATAAAAAAAGCTTTCACCAAATCAGGGAAAGCTTTATTCTATATTTTCAGACTCCATAAATGGAGTTCATTAATTTCACCCCGGAGTCGAACCCGGAACCTTGACTTTCTTACAGTCGCGCTCTATCCAGTTGAGCTAGTGCAAAGTTTTATTATATCAAATGTAATTATAAATACATGTAGGAATCAAGCATGTGTAATGCTGGCTTTGGTTGGCGCCAGGAATGCGCGGCCTGCATTACTTATGCTTGGCGCGTTGGTTGATTAAATGCGCGTTGGCAAAAAACTTTTGTGCCGTACTCTTTATCGTTTAAATAGACACTCAAGGACGTGGTGCAAATGGCCCGGATGAGCGCGGCCTTGAGCGGCTATTTACACATAACGTCAAATTATATAACTGTGCGGCTGGCTTGTGCGAAACAATCCGAATCTTCAATCCGAAGGCTAAAACCCCCAGACCAGCGTAGCCAAGGCATGGCGCGGATGGCACGCTGGGATGGTTAACATAATATGATTATAGAACTGAGCGTGAGGAACTTGGAAAGGCAAGAGTTATATAATTTATATTATGTTAAATACATATCTTAACTGCCTTTCCATTAGCGTAGCTTCTAAAGCGTATAAATGTGTAGCTGATAGCACGAGGTCCCCGATCATTAATCTGTTCTGTGTGTTTAAAAAAGACTGTCATTCTACTGTAGACTGAATCCGGGCTAATCCCGAACCCCTTGGATTGGTGAACAAAAAGCTCGATTTTTCCACTCAATTGTTGATTAGCGTTCAGAAATTGATAGACACTACCTTCGGTAGGATAAATACAGTATTAGATACCCCGGCAAGTCAAATATCTTCGGTAACTTGTTTTAACATGAAATAAATTCACCGTGAAATCCAATAATTATGTGATCTCCTACCACGCGTTGCGACAGCTCATCGGGATGTTGGGCATGGCTTTGCCCTTTTTATGTTGGGGCACAAACGCTTTCATAAATGACTTAGACTTACTAAACAATCCACTCGTTGTTGATCTGGAAAAATCACAACCCTATCAGGCTGGGGCAAATTTGAAATCCTCCATCAGTCATTTCTATTATACTGCTGCAGGTCCAATTTTTACAGGTGTGCTCATAACGGTCGCGATTTTTTTAGTGTGTTATAAGGGGCATGATAAAAAACCAAAAGAAGATAAATATGCCTGGCTTTCGGATAAACTTCTTACTACGCTGGCCGCAGTGAGCGCATTTGGTATTGTTGTTTTTCCCACAGGTTCAGATCATGACATTACGGATAACCTTCACATCTTTGTCTCTTCCGCAGAAGCCGGTGCTATGCACTTATCCTTTGCTGCACTTTTCTTTTTGGTGATTGCCTTGTTGTGCATCGTCAACTTCCGAAGACAATCCAATAAAACATTTATTAAAAATGCCGAAGGTACTCTATACCTTATCTGCGGCTGGGGCATGATCGCTTGCCTGGGGTTGCTTGCACTTTTTAGTTTTACTCCGCTTAAAAATGTAGCCTGGATGCCAGCTAACCTGGTATACGCTATGGAAACCATTATGTTGATTCTGTTTGGCGTGGCGTGGCTCGTAAAGGGAAAATCAAAACCAACCGAGGTTTTATTGAAAAGCATTTAGCCAACGCCAGTTCCAGCAAACGCTACTGTAAATTTATAGATCCTTAACAAATAGTGACTCTTAAGTACACGATCACTATTGGGCAATTAAGATATCTTTTTCATTCCTTACTTTAAGTCGAATTCCAGCGCTTTTCATCTTATTGGGTGAACATTTCTATTGAGAAGTAACGTAGAATTCTGTGGCACTTTATCACTTGTGTGGTTCATTCTCCTCACTCTGCCCCATCAGTTGGTCTCAAAAAGTCGATTTAAAATCGGTATGATGATTTCATAAGCATGTAGAAAGTGATCCTTCCATCACAATCTAAAAAACGAAATATGAAAAAGTTACTCGCACTCGGTGCATTCTGTTTGATCGCACAAATGAGTTTTGCTCAATATGCATTGAATAAAGGACAAGCTCAGTTCAATGCTGGCGTTGGATTGTCATCCTGGGGAGTGCCTGTATATGCAGGCTTTGACATCGGAGTTCATCGCGATATATCCGTGGGAGGAGAAATGACTTTCCGATCCTACTACCATGGCTATGATAATAACCGATATCATCATAGCATTGTAGGTTTGGCAGGTAACGGTAATTATCATTTCAATACCGTATTGAATATGCCAAGAAATTGGGATTTCTATGCCGGCCTAAATCTTGGATTCTACTTTTGGAATTCAGACAATGACTATCGCGGTGATCACACTTCAGGGCTACAACTCGGAGCACAGGTTGGTGGGCGCTATTATTTCACTGACCGATTTGGTTTAAACTTAGAAGTAGGTGGCGCACCTTCCCTTTCGGGTGGCAAGTTTGGAATTACGCTTAAGCTTTAATCGAACTAAGTGTAAAGTAGAATGCATGAGAGAATTTATTTCTTTTGTGCATTCCTTTCATTTTTCAGCCGAAGAATTTACCGGTTTACCTTTGCGGGCTCATTCTTAATCCTAACAACAATATTCTCCATTAATCGCTTTAGATTGTTCGGTAAACTAAATTGTATGGGAGAAGACGCAGAGGCGGTTGTCTTTTCATAGCCAGCCAGAATCCGTGGATCAATCAATCCATTCATGGTATATAAAGATGCTTGTCTGGCGAAATCATTTCTGGTTTTCATTTGAATATCATTTTACAATACAAAGAAACGGTGATTAGATCTTGTAGGTGCTTGTAAGTAATGAAATCGTAAAACTAGTCGATGCAATGCGTTCAAAATGAAATCTTAAGCAAACGGTTGCAATTACCTTAATGATAAGCGAAATCAATTCGGACTTTCTCAGATAGTTTTAATCAAGTGGTATTATTAAAAACAAAATCCCTGCACATCACTGCACAGGGATTTGAAAATGAGTCTTAAAATATTCTATCGGATCTCTGGTGCCGGAGGATTCGGCAAGCCTATTTGTTTTCCTTCTAATGATTTCAGCACTTCCTGAATGGCGCGTTCAAGTTGTGGGTCAATACCTTTTGCTAATTGAGATGGATCATCGATCACTTCAATATCCGGATCAACTCCATGTCCTTCTTTAAACCACGTGCCATCCGGATTAAACATTCTGAAAGTTGGTACGGTAATGTTTCCTCCATCAATTAAAGCTGGCGCTCCCGAAATCCCAATAAGTCCGCCCCATGTGCGCATCCCAATCAATGGACCAAGTCCAGCTTTTCTAAAGTAATCCGGAAATGCATCACCTCCAGAACCACTCCATTCATTCATCAACATTGCTTTGGCACCGAAGTTACCTACCGGTGGCCATTGCCAGGTTTGTCCATCTCGTACATCCCAATAGGCCAATGGTTTTCTATTCAGTAATTCAACAAAACGATCTGGAATTTGTCCACCGTTATTAAATCGTTCATCCACAATCATTCCGGGTTTGTTATGTTGTGGATAGAACATTCTTACCAATTCATACTGACCATCTTCAACGCCCGTGCTGGGCACATATACATATCCTACTTTACCATTCGTTGCTTCATCAACGCGTTTACGATTGGATTCAATCCACTCCAGGTTGCGCAATCGTGTTTCATCTTCCATCGGATCAACCAACACTTTCCATGAACCTGTCGTGGATGCCGAACTGTTAACGGTAAGTTCAATGGTTCCCTTGTCTAATCCTTCAAATGCTGCCCATGGATCTTTCGATACATTCATCGGAACATTGTTAACAGCCAAGATAAAATTACCTTCTTTGATTTTTAATCCGGCAACATCTAACGATGATCTAATTTCACTATCCCATGGTGCACCTTTTATTATTTTCTGTACATAGTATGCACCATCTTTTAATCCCCAGTTAATTCCCAAATAGCCTACACCTTTGCGTAACGCAGAAGGTGAGTCTCCACCACCACGGTAGGTATGAGAGGCATTGATCTCCCCTATTAATTCACCAATAACGTAGTTTACATCCCAGCGTGTAACAGCATCATCGATCAATGCACCATACCGTGTGCGCATGGCATTCCAATCAACACCGTGCATTTTTTCGTCATAGAAGAAATCACGTTCCAGTCTCCACACATCATTGAAGATTTGTTTCCATTCTTCGCGCGGAACAACGGTCATTTCCATTTGCTTCACGGGCATGTGCTTCGACACATCCGGGTTTTCAGTGATGTCAACAATTGAATATTCGCCTGATGCAGATATCATAATCTTCTTTCCATCCGCTGAAATCGTAAAGGCATTAGCATCCTTTACAATTGTTTTCTCTTCGCGTTTTTCCAAATCATAATACGTAACTGGATTCTCCTTTGCACTTGATCCTGCATTCTGGAATCGCTGATAAACTAGCTTTCCGGATACGGCCTGAAGTGTTCCAAAATATCCAGCGTCAATAGGAAGTAAAACCATACGTCCTTCAAATCCTTCAAAGGTTATGACAACGGGTTTACTTTCTTTTTTCTCGTCTTTATCTTTATCCTTGTCATCCTCTTTTTTCTTATCTGTTTTCTTAGACTTATCATCTTTCTTTGCATCATCCTTTTTCTCTTCTGAAATGGCTGACTCATCATTCTTTGGTGCCAGTGGAGACGCAATATCTTTTGTTAATGGAAAAGCCGCGATCATGGTAGCGTTTGGATACGACCATGAGTTATCAAAATCGCTATACACCGGACTGAAGTTTCGATTGGTTAATGCATACAGATACTTCCCATCCGGATCAAATGCTACTTGCGTATCATTATAAAATCCTGAAGTAACCTGGTGCATCTTTTCTTCTTTTACATCATAAATCGCAATGGCGTTATTACCATTCTCCTGATTTTTTGCGTACCCCAAATACCGGCTGTCGCCTGACCATGAAACTGAGAAATTTCTCAAGTTACCTTCGAACATTGTCAATTGCTTGTCAACCTTTAAGGTTCTGTTCTTTTCAAAATCATAAATGAAAATATTCATGGCCTTATCAATAAAGGCAATCATTTTACTGTTGGGCGACCAGTATAGTTGATAGCGAAAACCTGCTCCGTACGAAGTTACTTTTCGCTCGGCATTTCCATTTTTTAAATCGCGGACAGTAAGTTCATATTCACCAGAGCGATCGCTCCAATAGGCAATAAACTGGCCGTTGGGTGACCATGCCGGACTGCGCTCTGCAACACCAGAAGTTTGTGACAAATTGAGTACGGGTCCGTTTTCTGCAGGCACAGAAAAGACTTCACCACGCGCTTCAAACACTCCCCTCTTACCATCGTGTGAAATATTAAAACTCTGGAGATACTTATCTACCTTTTCATTTCGGGGCAGTAAAGTAGATTCATCGGTTACGATCGATACTTTAACCTCAGCATATTTTTCAGTGGATAGATTTAGAAGATACAACTTGCCGCTCGCTTCAAATACAATTTCATCTGATCCCATGGCTGGGAAATGAATATCGAATTCACTGAAGTCGGTTAGTTGTTTTACTTGCTTCGATGCAATATCATAACTCCAAATGTTTAGGCGTTGATTTGCTCCCCGATCCGACAAGAAATAAATCTTGTTACCATTCCACATCGGGAACTCATCATTCGCATCATTCTTAATAATAAGTTCAGCAGCTTTTGTTTCAAGATTAAACATCCACACATCTGCCGCCATACCACCTTTGTAGCGCTTCCATGTACGGAATGCTGTTGTTCTGGGTGTATAGGCAATTTGTTTTGCATCCGCTGATAGCGTTCCGAATTCACCATACGGAACGGTTAATTTTTCAGGAAGACCTCCCCCATTGGATACTTTATAAAATTGACTGAAGCGTTGCTTTCCGCTTTCGCGTGATGAAGTAAACAAAAGACTTTTACCATCCGGATACCAATCGATTAATACATCGTTCATGCCGTGATGGGTGATGCGCTGAGGAATACCTCCCATAGAAGGAATAGTGTACACATCTACATTACCGTAATAATTTCCGCTAAATGCAATCTGCGATCCATCCGGTGAAAATCGTGGTAGCATTTCGATACCACCAGCAGAAGTAAGTTTGTGGGCCACTCCACCTTGCTTTGGCATCACCCAAATATCGCCACCATACGAAAAGGTAATGTGCGTTTTTGATACATCCGGATATTGAAGCATTCTGGCACTAACCTGTGCATGTGTGTGAAAATGGATGGACACTAAAAATAGAAATAGGAAAAGAAGTAAACGTGTTCGTTTCATAAACTGTGGGGGTTGATTATAAAATGCTTCAGATTATCTGAAATTGAATTTTGAGTCAGAACGTAAAAAGAGTGGACCAAGGTTACGATTCCTGAAATTATGTAAAAGTTCTAATGGTTAACAACATTAATGAGCAATTAAAAGATTAACCGAATCAGGACCTATCACCTCATCTGGCGCGGATGTTCCTTCCGTGACTTTTAAAAATTCAATAGGATGTATAAACTATTCATGGAAGTTCCTTCCATCACTAACATTCTTTTACTTTATCGATCCAAATTCAGGCTCTGGAAATAACTTCCAGTCGTAGATGTTAGTTACGGTCTACGATTTTAAAAGCATACGAAACTAAGTTTCGCACAAGGAAAGCGGTAAGGCCACTAAAAAAGGCGTCCGTAAATGATGTTGATATTCTGATGAATACATATCGAATTTTAAGTTTAAGAGTTTGTCAAAAGAAATTATCTTTGCCCCCTTATTTTAAAATGCATGATTTCAGTTGACGCAGTAAGTGTAGAGTTTAACGGTTCCGCCCTTTTCAGTAACATTACCTTTAATATTAACGAGAATGATCGTATTGCCTTAATGGGCAAGAACGGTGCAGGTAAATCTACCCTGCTCAAGATTATTGCCGGGGCTACCAAACCAACGCGGGGAAAGGTATCCGCGCCAAAAGATGCAACGATAGCGTACCTGCCGCAGCACTTACTGACCGATGATGAATGCTCTGTATTTGAAGAAGCCTCAAAAGCGTTTTCGAAAATACTGAACATGAAAAAGGAAATGGACGGACTCAATGTGCAGTTGGAAACGCGCACGGATTATGAGTCGGATGAATATGCTACTATCATTGAACAGGTATCCGAGCTGAGTGAGAAATACTATTCGATAGAAGAAATTAACTTCGATGCAGAAGTTGAGAAGACTTTACTAGGTCTTGGATTTTTGCGCACTGATTTCGAGCGTCCTACAAAAGAGTTTAGTGGTGGATGGCGCATGCGAATCGAACTTGCTAAAATTCTTTTGCAAAAGCCCGATTTGATTTTGCTGGATGAGCCTACCAACCACATGGACATCGAGTCCATACAATGGCTTGAAGATTTTCTGATCAACAATGCGAAGGCTGTTATTGTAATCAGTCACGATAAAGCGTTTGTTGATAATCTTACCAATCGCACCATTGAAGTAACAATGGGTCGCATATACGATTACAAAACCAACTACACGCATTACCTTCAACTCCGCAAAGAGAGACGCGAACAACAGCAAAAACAGTTTGATGATCAGGCTAAACAGATTGCTGATATTCAAGGATTTATAGATCGCTTTAAAGGCACTTACTCCAAGACCCTTCAGGTACAATCACGCGTGAAGATGTTGGAGAAAATAGAGATTGTAGAAGTGGATGAAGTCGATTCATCTTCTTTGAATTTGAAATTCCCTCCTGCTCCTCGCTCCGGAAATTACCCTGTGATTGTTGAAAGTCTTACTAAGAAGTACGGTGATCATACGGTGTTTCAGGATGCATCCATCACCATTGCTCGCGGTGAGCGCGTAGCATTGATCGGTAAAAATGGTGAAGGTAAATCTACCTTAGTAAAAGCCATTATGGGTGAGATTGATTATGATGGGAAACTTCAATTGGGACATAACTCGCTCATCGGATACTTTGCACAAAACCAGGCTTCGTTATTGGATGGCGAACTTACTGTTTTCCAAACCATCGATCAGATTGCCTTTGGTGATGTGCGAACTAAAATCAAAGACATTCTCGGAGCTTTTATGTTTGGTGGCGACACCATCGACAAAAAAGTAAAGGTGCTTTCAGGTGGAGAGAAAACTCGGCTTGCTATGATCAAGTTGTTGTTGCAACCCGTCAACTTGCTTATCCTAGATGAGCCTACAAACCATTTGGATATCAAAACGAAAGATATTTTAAAAGAAGCACTCATCGCCTTTGAAGGCACGCTGATATTAGTTTCTCACGATCGTGATTTCTTAGACGGACTTGCAACCAAAGTATTTGAATTCGGCAACAAACGCATCAAAGAACACTTTGAGGATATCAATGGATTCTTGCGCAACAAGAAGCTGGAGAATTTGCGTGAAGTGGAGCGGACTGTTAAGAGTTAATGGTTATTCGTTAATGGTGATACGTTCGAATGGTTCATTAACTATTTGAGTGATTTTGATGTGTACAGTTAAGCACACCCAAGCTCAGATTAACGCGAGAACTTATTTTATCTTATTGGTGCCTCCTTCAAATTCGTAAACTTTCTGTTTTCATAATAGGAGTAATCCCTTAGTAACTCGTCTAATTGAATTGTATTCAGCGGTGACTTTTCTACACTATTACTTTCGAGTAAATCATATAAATCAGGCAAAGTAGAATCAGAATATAAACTTTCTTTAACAAATGGATATTCCAATATTTTTGTGTTCTTACCTTTTAAGTCTTCACTTATTACTGTATGCGCATAAACGGTATTTTCAAGTCGATAGATCGTAACGCGGGGACGGAGTTTCTTATCAACAAGTGAATAGGTTGTATTCAACGGATATTGAAGTAGAGTATCATAATATACTAACTTTTCATTACCTCTATCCAAAATCAAACGGCATCCTGAAATAATGGCCTCATAATTTCTTCCTGTTATTTTTTGGATAGTGTTTATTTGTATAAACACTAAATTATCTACATACTTAAAATAATATAAGTATTTGCTCTTTACATTTCTCTTCGAATCAGAGTCATGCAGAATTGCAATTCTCCCCAATGTATCATAGTAAGCCCAAAACTCCCTTTTATCATTGTCGGTAGCTTGAATTAATTTAACAAAATCAAAACCTTTGATTTTTATCGGCCGTACTTTCTTCATTTGCTCAGAGTTGTATTCACTAAAGGGATTATTATCTCCAATTTTTTGTGCCAAAGAATGTAACTTTAAAAGCGTAAAATCTTTACTAGTTTGAGCCGTAGTTATTGCAGGAAAAGCAATAAGTGCCAAAACTAAAACTGCTGCTCGAATCATCTTACTTTACTTTAATCTATTCTTTACAAATGCAAAATCTGGCAATACCTTCGGTGTGAGAAGTGTGGTAGACTAGCCTGTGTTTGCGAGGAAGCGTGAAGCGCCTCGCTGAACATGTTGACGAGGCAATGTCTCATCCAGCCCATGGCGGGACCCCCAACCACGAAGTGCTATAGTGGAGGCAATGGTCCACTATATTAAGTTTGTTGCAACATTTTCTCGTTCATTCGTATTTCATTGCAAGGGGATTGCTTCACTCAATCCCACACCCCACGCTTCCCTGCCTGCCGGCAGGCAGGAGTTCGCAAACGCGATACTTGCAGCGAAGCACACCCAAGCCCACACACCCGATTAACTATTAACAATTAACCAATAACTTAGTAATCCGACATCTCACTCCACAACTTATCAAACTCACTCATAAACGACTTCACCACTCCTTCTTCTTTCATAACAACAACATTCTCGTGGTTAAATCGCGCGGCACTTCGTGTCCAGTTATAGCTTCCACTTAATACGGCATCGGTATCCACGATCATAAATTTATGATGCATGTGATCACTCGTCTGATCCATCTTTACCGAAATTCCTGCTTTTGAAAGCTTTTCAATATCCGAACCCAGATCAAACGATTTATCATTATCCGTAAGCACCATCACGTCCACTCCCCTTCTCTTTGCGCGTAATATGGCTTCTGTTATGATGTCATCACTAATGGTAAAGACACAAATCTTCAATCGTTTTTTTGCAAGGTTCAGGTGCTGAACAATAGCATTGCGACAATGATCGCCCGGACTAAAATAACTATCGTCCGATTTCGATTTTTCCAATGGATAGTTGCTCAATACATTGCTGGCATCTTTAATCCATTCCAGTATAAACCGATAGTTTTTATCATTTACCTTCTCGTTCGCTAACTCAAATACTTTGGTTCGAAGGAAGGTAATTTGATTCGTATCAAGGAATTGATCTTCTAAAGCTTGCGACAATGATTTTCTTTCTGGCTTGGAAAGAAAATCATCGTCAAGACTTTGTTTTAATTGATGAATGATGTGATCCATTATCCATCAACTTTTTGATGCTTCAATGGCTTGAGAAATATCAGCAATGATATCACGAACATCTTCAAGACCAACTGCAATCCGGATAAGTCCGGGAGTAATACCTACTGCCTGACGTTCTTCTTCGGTTAACTTCGAATGGGTTGTCGATGCCGGATGTATGGCAATGGTTCTGGTATCACCTAAGTTTGGAGTATGTGAAATCATTTTCAATGCATTGAGAAATCGTCTTCCCTGATCAAGTCCATCCTTTATTTCGAAGGTAACAATGCCACCGCCTAACTTCATTTGTTTTTTTGCTAATGCATGTTGAGGATGCGATGGTAGAAATGGATATTTCACTTTCACTACCTGCTTATTGCCTTCAAGCCACTTAGCAAGCGTTAACGAATTTTCGCAATGGCGATCCATACGCACGGCCAGTGTCTCTAAACTTTTAGAAAGTACCCACGCATTAAAAGGCGACATCGAAGGACCTGTGTGCCGTGTAAAGAATCGGATTTCTTTTATCAATTCTTTTGTGCCCAATATAGCTCCACCAATTACTCTACCTTGTCCATCCATGAATTTGGTAGCGGAATGCGTAACAATGTGCGCTCCCCATTTTGCAGGTTGTTGTAAGTAAGGTGTAGCAAAACAATTGTCAACGTTCAGAATCACATTATGCTTCTTCGCCAATTTACCCAACCATTCTAAATCAATAAGATCTAAGGCTGGATTGGATGGTGTCTCCACAAAAATCATCCGCGTGTTGGGTTGAATTTTTGATTCCCATGTTTCTGGTTCACTGATATCAGCATAACTATAGGTAATGCCAAACTTTGGAAATATAGTATTGAGTATTTGATGTGTTGATCCAAAAACTGAACGGCACGCCAAAACATGATCACCTGATTTTAATAATGCGGCCATGCTGCTATACATTGCAGCCATACCTGAAGCAGTAGCAATGCCGTCTTCAGTTCCTTCCATCAAACAAAGCTTTGCGATAAACTCATTTGTGTTTGGATTGGAATATCGGCTGTAAATATTGCCAGGAATTTCATCGGCAAACATAGCGCGAGCCTGCTCAGCATCATCAAATACAAAACTGGAAGTTAGGTATAGTGGCACAGAATGTTCACGAAAATCAGAACGCTCGTGTTGTTCGCGAATAGCATCAGTCTCAAAGTGTCTTTCAGTTTCTTCCATCGATGTATATAAAAAATTATGAATTAATGATTTCAAAAGTGTGGGTAACCTTGGCGGTTTTCTCAAGTGTCTTGGCTACAGAACAATATTTTTCCATGGAAAGCATTACCGCTTTCTCTACCTTATCTGCATCCAGGTTTCCATAGAATTTAAAATGGGCGTGAATTTCGGTATATAATGACGGCTCCACATTCTGTTCGCGCTCGCCTGTTACGGTAATCTTCAGATCCTTTAAATCCTGTCGTTGTTTTTTCAAAATGCTGATCACATCAATCGAGCTGCAACCCCCTAATGCCGCCAACAACATTTGCATTGGGCGCATGGCTAAATCACTTCCTCCAATACCAGGGGAACCATCCATCCTCACGGAATTACCTAATTCATTCGTTGCCTCCATCAGGAAGGCATCGTTTACTCTGTTTAATTCTATCGTAATCATACTGTTTCTGTTTTCATTGGTCTCGCTAAGCTACCCACCACCATACCTGCCAAACTCACTAATGTTGCAGGTATCAAACTTGGCCATGATGTTTCATAAATTTCAAATATAATCCAAGTCACTATTCCAAGCACCATTGAAAGTAAAGCTCCAGTTGTATTGGCGCGTTTCCAATACAATCCCATTACCAGCGGAACGAAAAGCGAAACTAAACTTAAAATAGATGACTCACCCACCAATTCATAAATGTTTGATCGCATACATGCCATTACAGTGGCAATGGTGCTGAATACTAATACCGAAATGCGAGTCGTCATGAGCAGTTGCTTATCCGTGTACTTATCACCAAGAAGTGGCTTCATTACGTTCTCTGATAAAATGGATGCGGGCGCAAGAATTGCTGAACTGGTTGTACTCATTATGGCTGATAGCAATGAACCAAAAAACAAAATCTGAATCGGAAGTGAAGTATGTGCCAGCACCATATTAGGCAGTGCAAGTTGGG
>DAIQPD010000093.1:0-15487 GCA_036787535.1 Chryseolinea sp. | reverse complement strand
TACCTTTTTGTAGCCAAGCCTGAAGGTGCCGTAATTGAGTACTTATGTTTTCGCTTAGTTCAATGGCTTGATTCAGTGTACCATTAATATCCAGAATACGTCCATCGTTATTGAAATCATCATTTCGTAAAGACCGAATGGGGTTGACATGGATTTCGGCAGAATAGCGGTTAATCATTGAGCTGTTGGGTTTGAGGTGCAAAGATAGGAGTCACCTACTAGTATTAAACTCGATTTTAAAATCTGGAGAAGGGTAACCGGATACGAAGTTACCGAGCTCTATGAAAGAAGTAAAATTATTGAACATATTAATAATGAGGTATTTATGTTATCAAAATTACCTCAATGTTACCATAATGTTAAATTATTAATGTTATGGTAATATTAGCATCTATAGCTTTGCATTAATTAATTGAAACTTATTGAAATAGTAAAGCTATCGTCATATTGATGGTTTTTCTATTCCAGAATGAACGAAGGCTTAACCTGTATATGACAAGAAACACGCTCGCTCTGGCAGCATTAATCATGTTTTCTCTGCCTGGATTTTCGCAAATTGATACTACCAAACAGGGCTCAACCGCTCTTTCGATTCCTACATCAAATCCTGAAAAGAAGTGGTATGAAAGCTTCGCCATCCGCGGTTATGCACAGGTTCGTTACAACAGACTTTTGGAGACAAATGAAAATTTGGGCTGTGAGCAATGTGATAAGTCATGGGGTGGGGATGGTGGCTTTTTTATAAGGCGTATGCGCATTATCCTCTATGGTCAGATAAGCAAACGCATATATTTCTATATTCAGCCTGATTTTGCCAGTAGTTCAAGCTCAGATAAACTTCATTTTGCCCAATTGAGAGATGCGTATGTAGATGTAGGTCTTGATAAAAATAATGAGTTTCGGTTTAGGGTAGGGCAGAGTAAAGTTCCATATGGTTTTGAAAATATGCAATCAAGTCAAAATAGATTGCCACTTGATCGGAACGATGCATTAAATAGTGCTGTGGCTAATGAAAGAGATTTAGGAGTGTTTTTTTATTGGGCGAAAAAGGAAAAAAGGGAATTATTTTCTGAGCTTGTCAAGTCGGGACTTAAGGGATCTGGTGACTATGGTGTAGTGGCGGTAGGTGCGTACAACGGACAAACAGCAAATAATCCAGAGTTGAATAATGAGCTTCATGTTGTTGGCCGTGTTTCATATCCATTCAAGTATAACAATCAGATTATGGAGGCGGGAGTGCAAGCTTATTCTGGTAAGTATGTTATTCCCAAAACAAATCTTAGTCCTGGTGTAAAGTATTCAAGTGATTTAAATTATACGGACCAGCGGGTTGCGGCTTCCTTTATTATTTATCCAAAGCCATTCGGTATTCAGGCTGAGTATAATATTGGCAAGGGACCTGAATTCAACTCTGCAACGGATTCCATTGAAGTAAAAAAATTAACGGGTGGATATATAACCTTTAATTATCAAGTACCATTAAAAAATCAATTGGTTATTCCATTTGCCCGAGTTCAGTATTATGATGGCGGAAAAAAACATGAGCGGGATGCAAGAAGCTATACTGTTAAAGAGATGGAGTTTGGAGTTGAATGGCAACCGGTTAGACAGTTTGAATTAGTAGTGATGTACACGTTGTCGGAAAGACGATATGAAGATTTCTTGAATCAGAATAACAATCAGCGAGGCAACCTATTGCGGATACAAGCACAAGTGAACTTTTGAGAGAGGAAGGCTTTATGTTACAGACTGTAAGCTGTAAGATCTAATACACAATTGTTTGGTTAGCGTTGCCAAGGAATACTAAATTTGCAACGATTAACAGTAACATCTTAAAATGATAAAGCAGACTTCACATTTATTGGGTTTAATTTTCCTTTTAGTATTTTTTTTTGAGGGCTATGGTCAGGTTGAAGAAAAGGAGACTGTAAATCAGGCAACAGAGTGGTTCGTTCTTAATTCTAATATTAAACTTCATAAGCGTTTTGGGTTTGCATTTGATGGACAATTGAGAGACGTTGGAAAATTTGAATCTGCCCAGGATTTTGTTCGTTTGGGTCTGGAGTTCTACGTTACTCCAAAACTTTCAATCATTCCGATTGGAGGTATGTACGTTTGGAATTTTAAGTATGGTAAGCAGCCGGTTGCGTACGTAAATGATGAAGCTCGCATTTGGCACCAAATAACATATATACACAGTACTTCCAGGTTTCATTTTCATCATCGCTTTCGAATGGAAGAGAGATTTCTACAAAATAAAGGACAAGACGATGAGACTTTCAGCACACAGTTGTATCGAGCCCGTTACCGATTTCTGGTTAACATTGCTTTGAACAAGACGAAAATTGAGAAGGGTACATGGTATGCGAGTGTGTGGGATGAATTTTTTTATGGATGGGGATCAGGTGATACATTTAACAAGATCGATCAGAATCGGTTTTCTGTTGGCATAGGATATCAAATAGCGCCAAAAATTTCAGTTACCGCGGGAGCTTTGTATCAATTGCTGGTCAAGAGTAATGGAGCCCAACAAGAGAATAATATTGGTTCCATAATTCAATTCAATTACAATTTTGATTTTACTAAGAAGACTGATTAGAAATTAATATTCCAGATAATAAATCGAACTTCTCATGATGGCCAATTTATTACCTGGAGATAAGAATCTACTTTGTAACTACCCGTATTGCATTATTGCCTGTATCGGCAATGAATATATTTCCATCGGCATCAACAGCAACTCCTAATGGACCAGAGAGTTTTGCTGATGAAGCCAATCCTCCATCGCCAGAATATCCTACTGCTCCTGTTCCTGCAAGCGTTGAAATTTCACCTGTCGTAGTATCAATTTTACGGATGGCATTGTTTCCTGAATCGGCAACGTAAACATTACCAAGATGGTCAACGGCAATTCCTTTAAGGCTATTGAATGTAGCTGATGTTGCGTCTCCGCCATCTCCTGAATACCCTAGCGCCCCTGTTCCGGCTATGGTTGTAATGATTCCACCAGAAATTTTACGAACTACATTATTTCCTGTATCAGATATGTAAATATCTCCATCGGCATCAACTGCAATACCCGATGGACCATTAAGTTCTGCTTCCGTGGCAGCATCACTATCCCCAGTATATCCTGCGTGATCTGGACCCAATCCTGCTATGGTCGTAATTTTTCCGGTTGATTTCGTAATCATCCTCACAACATGATTCCCAGATTCTGCGATATAGATATTGTCTGATGGATCTATCGCGATACTATAAGGGTTAAATAGTGTTGCTGATATTGCAAGTCCACCGTCACCGGTATATCCTTGCATCCGTGTTCCAATGATGGATGAAATTTTTGAATCGCTGGAAGTGATTTGTCTTACTACATTATTGCCAGCATCAAGTATAACAATGTTGTTTGATCCATCAACTCCTATTGATAAGGGAATATTCAAATGAGAAAGTGTGGCGAGTCCACCGTCACCAGCAAATGGAGTTGGATCAATTTCGTTAAAGCCAATAAACGTACCTGCAATGGTTGATATTTTTCCAGTCGAGGCATTGATTTCGCGGACTGTATTTGCCGATCCATCAGTTATGTAAACATCGCCAGAAGAGCTTAAAGTTATAGCAGTAATCCATCCTAATTTAGCGGATGTTGCAAGGCCACCATCGCCAGTGTAGTCAAAATTCAAAGGACCAAGTCCGGCAATGGTTTCAATGTTTCCAGGTGTTGTCGAGATAATAATTCGCCCTGAAGGATCAGTCGGATCGCTGCTACAGGACTGAATAAGGAAAAGCATAAATGCAAAAAAAACGGGAACTACAGGTAATTTTTTCATAATGATAGACTTTGTTTTTGCTACCGTAACGCCATTTTTCTAAAAAGATACAGTTAAAAAAAATGGCACCATTGAATTTAATGGTTCTATAGGATTTGAAAGAGGTAGGTAGACTATGTGGTTTGTGGAGCTTTGATTATATAGGTATTTATCTACTCAATTCTAATTCCTTGTTCACTAAGGATACTTTCCGCATATCAAAAGCAAACCAGTATTTTTTAAATTATGACTGATAAGGGATAGATACAATTGGTAACTCTTCGGGTAATGATTTTACCGATTGATCATTTTAGGTTGACAATAATTCCTGTGCATTCTGCAATGCTACTTTTGATGGCTTTGCACCACCAATCATTTTAGCAATTTCTTCAACGCGCTCATCTCCATCCAATTGCTTGATTGAACTTGTGGTTTTTGCATTGCTGTTATTTTTATAAACAACAAAATGAGAGTGACCCTTTGCAGCGATCTGAGGCAAATGACTAATGGAAATAATTTGATGCTTCCTGGCCATAGTCTTCATTAAAGTACCAAGCTTAATCGCTACCTCGCCTGAAACGCCATTGTCGATCTCATCCAGAACTAAGGTAGGCATGGCACTTTTTTCAGCCATTACATATTTAATGCAGAACATTAATCTTGAAAACTCACCGCCTGATGCAACCTGTGCAAGCGATCGTGGCGCAATACCTTTGTTGGCGCTAAAGAGAATTTCAATTTTATCAATTCCAAAAACTGTTGGGGTTGTTATGGTATTCTCAATTTGAAGGACTGCATCTGGAATAGAAAGTTCCTGAAGTAATTTTACAATTTGCTTACAGAGAGGCTTGAATATCTTTTCGCGCGATTCACTCAGTTTTTTGGCAATATCATTTACCCTCTGTTCTGCATCTTCAAACTCTTTTTGAGATTTGGCCAATGCACCATCCAAATTGCTGGTTATGTTATTTTTTGTTTCAAGTTCTTCCTGTATTCTGATCAGTTCCACCACATCATTAACGCGATGTTTATTTTGTAAACGGTAAAGTATGCTTAATCTCTCTTTTATAAATTCAGACCGCGCGGGATCAAATTCAATATTACCTTCTTCTTTTTCAATTTCATCCAAAACATCATCGAGTTCAATAATCAAACTATTGATCCGGTTGAATATGGTATTGTAGGTAGGAGAGTAATCCGATATATTTTGAAGGTGCGATCTCGCCTCCGCTAAACTGGTTCGTGATGCAAACTCTGACCGGCTGAGCAAATCAAGAGTAAGTTGAAGTCGGTTTTTTATTTCTTCTGCATGCTCATTAATCTTCTGTTCTGTTTCAAGTTTCTCTTGCTCATTCTCTTCAAGATTAGCTTTTAGAAGTTCATCCAATTGAAAACGAATGTAATCTGCATCTTGTCGTAAGGTATCCGCATCGGAACGTAACAATTCAAAATCTTTTCTGGCCTTTACATAGTGTTGCCATGCTGACTGGTATTGATCTGTTAAGGTTTGATTTTCTGCAAATGAATCAACCAGTCTTAGTTGAAAAGATTGATTTCCGAGCTGGAGTGTTTCGTGCTGGGAGTGAATGTCCATTAAAAGCATTCCAACTTTCTTCATCACTTCTAATGTAACCGGGGTGTCATTAATGAAGGCTCTGGATTTTCCTCCCGGACTGATCTCTCTTCTGATTACGGTATTATCATCATAATCCAGATCTTCTGACTTGAAGAGTGATTTAAGTTTGTATTCTTTAATGGCAAAAACTCCTTCAGTTACACACTTCTCATTTTCATCCCACAATACTTTTGTGTCGGCCCTATTTCCCATCAACAAACCAATGGCGCCAAGCATAATGGATTTACCCGCTCCGGTTTCGCCAGTAATAACATTTAAATCAGCGGATGGAGAAAACTCCAATTGCTTAATGAGTGCATAATTTTTTATGGTGAGTTGCGTAAGCATTACTGTTTTTTATCGAGATATACTTCGTCAATTTCGGTGATCAGATAATCGGCATTGGTTAATCTCATATTGCACAAGGTAATGGTATTGTCGCTTATTCTCTTTAGCCTGCCAAATGAAACAGTTCTGTTTTTAAACACAATACTAATTTCCTTGCCCAGAAATTCAAACATCTTCTTTTGAAATTGGATTTGATCTAATCGATGTATGCTGCCCATTTAATTACCAATACTTAATTTGGTAAAACTGGTTAAATCAGGGAATGATTGCAAGTCTGGTAACCGGCAGAAATTAATTTTGAATCATTTTTTCGTAACTGGCTCTATTGGATGGATCAATAGCCGTTATGATATCGTATGCTTCCCGTCTTATCTGAATATTGCCCGAGGAAAATAAATTAGCCAACTCTTTACTTTTTGCATCAAAGAAACTAACCACCAAAACTGACAACGGACTAACATCTCTTATTTTTTTGACGTCTTTCAAACCTTTTAAAATTATAGCTCTGCTTTGATCAGGATCTTTCTCAAAGGTATCCAGTCCCAGGCGGTGATAGGAGTAGAGTGCTTTGCGTAAATCAACCATTTGTGCATTATTGAAATTCTCTACGATCCAATACCGACTCCTGTTCGATCCTTGTGGTTGCCATCCCGGTCGATTTGAGGGTTGCGCATTATTGACTACGGCCAGTGCTTTTTGAAAATAAGGTGTTCCTCCCAATTCACTAAAGGTATCCGCGTCAACGCCTATTATGACGTAAGCATATAGAGCCAACATGGAGGTAAGATTGGTGATATACGTATTATCATTAAACTCCATCGGTAGGGATTCGATGTATTCAAATTCCCAATCCCGATCAGCAAAATTAAAAACAAGTGTTGCGTAGTTTGAATTATAAACTGGCCTGGCTGATTGTATCTGCACGCTTGCTGTGAAATTTCCAACGGCTGGCATTTTAGTAATCGTCACCAGCATTTTGCAATTAATTTTCTCGTAAGATTTGTAAGCATCATTTGTCCACTTTCGTGAATTCATAAACTGTTCGATGCCTGTCTTCATGTCACGAAATATCCCACGGTCAGAGGTCTGGATCTGAGTAGAGTTTATGGTTACTGTGCAGTTCAGTTCCTGAGCAAGACAGCTAGTTGAGGCAATGAGGCAGAGAATAATAATAATTCTAACCATGAAGTGTTTCGATAATGGCATTGACAATATCGCGTGCAACTTCCTTTTTTTCTTTTAATTCGAATGATGTTGATTTATGCTTTCGATCGATAATGGTAATCTTATTTGTATTGTAGCCAAAGCCAGCGCCATTATCATTTAAAGAATTCAATACAATCAAATCAAAGTTCTTAGACTCCAGTTTCTTTAACGCATTGCTCTGTTCCTGTTCGGTTTCAAGTGCAAACCCAACGATAATCTGGCCATTGTGTTTCTGTTTGCCAAGCGTGGCAGCAATGTCATGAGTCTTGGTCAATTCAATAGTAAGGCTTTCGTCTTTCTTCTTTATTTTTTGATCAGCCACAACAGTGGGTTTGTAATCCGCTACAGCAGCAGCCAATACAGTTATATCAATATTTGAAAAAAGGGACTGACTGGCGTTATACATTTCTTCTGCTGATGTAACTTTTGTAACGTTTACACCCGGATGATTAGTGTGCAGATTAGTAGGTCCTGTTACTAACATTACTTGTGCACCCTGATTAGCAAGTTCTTCAGCAATGGCAAATCCCATTTTACCACTAGAGTGATTGCCAATAAAACGCACTGGGTCAATTGCTTCATGTGTTGGTCCGGCAGTGACTAATGCTTTTTTGCCAGATAACAGATTAGTCGATGCAAAATGTTTGTGAAGAAAAGTTACGATTTCCTCAGGTTCAGCCATTCGGCCATTACCAGTTAAACCACTGGCAAGTTCACCAAAGTTTGGTTCGATGATGATATTACCAAACTCTTTTAATTTTTGAATATTCGCTTTTGTTGCCGGATGCTGCAACATGTCCAGATCCATTGCTGGTGCAAATAAAACCGGGCAACGTGCCGACAGGTAAGAAGCAAGGAGCAAGTTATCACAAAGTCCATTGGCCATTTTGGCAATAGTGTTGGCACTTGCAGGAGCAATGAGTATTACATCAGCCCATAAGCCAAGTTCAACATGGTTATTCCAAACACCTGTATTGTCTTTGCTAAACTCTGTGAGGACTGGATTTTTAGAAAGTGTTGCTAACGTAAGGGGAGTAATGAAGTCGTTAGCAGCTGGAGTCATAATCACTTTAACTTCTGCTCTGTCTTTTACAAGAAGACGGGTAAGTATTGCAGTTTTATAGGCTGCAATACTACCGGTTACTCCAATTATTATTTTTTTGCCCCCAAGCATGGTGAGGCGATATTACAATTCCTGACTTGCTTCAGTTTCGCTGCGCATGCGGAAATTCACTTTACCTTCCAAAAACTCTTCAATTGCAGTAGTCGTTGGCTTTGGCATACGCTCATAGAATTTTGAAATCTCTATTTGCTCACGATTTTCAAAAACCTCTTCGAGGTTATCAACGGTTGTGGCAAACTCAGCAAGTTTGTTATTAAGTTCTTCCTTAATATTTACTGAGATTTGACGTGCACGTTTTGAAATTACAGATACCGATTCATACAAATTGCCAGTTGGTGCAATGATGCTTTCGATGTCGCGGGTTATTACGGATGATTGAACTGCCATAGTATTACGTATTATTTGTTTATCCTTTACTTAATTTTAATTTCAAGAGACTGTTACTATACATTTTTTCAGCATCTCTTAAGTATTCGCTTTTTGGGAACTTGTCTACAAATTCTTTATAGTGTTCTACCACAGACTTGTAACGTTCTTGCTGTTTGAATGCAAAGCTTTGCTCTGCTAACTTATATTCAGAGACAACCACCAGGTAATAACTCTCTTCAAGATGTTGTGAGTCAGGAAAGTTATCCTTAAAATTATTCAATGAAACGATAGCCGCTTTATAGCTTCTCATTTTATAGTATTGATAGGCGTTATCAAAACCTTTCTTTTCGAGCTTTTCTTGGGTAGAAGTAATTACCTCTACAGACTGGTCATAAAATTTGCTGTTTGGATATCGATTTAAAAATTCCTGCATGGCAATCATCGCCTCAATGCTGTTCGACTGATCTAAGTTAGAACTTGGAGAAGATTTATAAAGGGAATATGCGTACATAAACCTTCCCTCTTCTGCTAAAGAACTTCTTCCGTAGGTTTCATAAAACGTTCTGAACTGTTCTGAGGAGAGAAGGTAGAGTTTGTCATAATACTGGCAATACGCCATGTAAAATTGTACTTTCTCACCTTCAGGCAAACCTCTTACAATGGGTAGAATCTGCTCGAAAAGGGATGCTGCTTTGTAATAATCCTTTTTGTTGTAGTAGTTCAGGCCGGCCTCATATTTAACACGCCAATCCAGACTTTTCTCGATTTTGCGGAATTTACTGCATGATGCCCCGGTCAGGAGGATCGCTATTGTGAAAACTAAGACAATTACTCTATGCATAAGCCCGCAAATATAACATAAGACTACTTAACCAAAAAACGCCATTTAAGCATCTGATGCGAATTGTAGCCAAATAGTTTATTTTTTAACAATGAGCTTACGGGTGAGCACACCTTCATTGTTAATGTATAGGGTGTAGAAGTAGATTCCAGGACTAAGACCATCGGCTGGAATGCGAAGCAGGTTTTCTGACGAAGAGAGAGCGTACTCACCCTGATTATTACCTAATATATTGTGAATGATAATCTTGGCCTTTATCTGGTCATTCAGAATTTTATAATCCACCAATGCGTGATCTACAACCGGATTGGGGTAAACATCCTTAAGGGTAATGACCTTTGATGTATAAATGGATTGCTTTTCAGCCTTTTCCTCAACATCAAAATTCACTTCAAATTCGATGGATTGCGAAGGGTTTGATTTGTTGTAAGCAATGTATCGTATTGAACTATGTCCTGAAACCAAACCGGCTTCCAGAGCCACTTGCAGGGAAGATAAAGTTTGGCCAACTTCTATTCTAACAATTTGATCATCTGCACGCTGATCCAAACAGTTTGCATCCAGGCAAAGGAAGTTTTTTTGTGTGCTGCCAATCTCCCCGCTAATTTTTCTAACGATCAAGATGATGGGCTTGTCCGATGTATTCTTAAATCGAATTGGGGCTTTGATCAATTCTCCAATATTACCTTTATAACTTTCCTGAAGAGCAACCATCTCGAATCCCTGACCGAAGGATTGCAATCCAGTCAGTACTAAAATGACGAACAACAACGCATTTTTCATTGCATATAGAGAAGTTTTACAAAATTTAGCTATTTCATCCGCATGTCATAATTAATTGGCAATTATTTTCGGATTCTAACAATAAATTAACGTCACAACCGTTTCCGCGCTTCGGGTGCTGTTTCAATGTCATTTGAAAATGACTTTACTACATCTTTTCGTGTGGGTTTACTTTCTTCCTGCCAGTTGAAGCCTTTTAGCTTCTTATCTTCTTCTTTTAATTCGTGAGGAGGAATAAATCGTGCATCTGGCTTAACATGAAAAATGAGATTGTGCACCGTTCCATCTTTAAAACGGATTGTGATGTTGCTGCAAATAATTTTATTCACACCCATAAAGGAATTGTCTTCATCTGAAAGCGCTGCATAGATGCTCTCGCCATTACCTTCTACTAGCACCCGATCCATTTTTTTATTTTTAAAATAGGCGGTCATTCGTCTGCCTTTGATTTGATTGAAGTTAAACACAGAGTCTTTTGAGATCACAAAAGAATTGGCGACCATAAAGATCCGATCGATTGTTTTGTTTTTAATTAACATCCGGATTGAATCGGCAGTCATTTGATTTCCTTCTGTCCAAAGTACAGGAGAATCGTAAAAGTAAATGGTTGAATCCGATTGACGATATTCAAGTGAATCGGCAATACCTTGTAAATCGTTTCGGAAGATTTTTACATTGTTGTAGGCCAGCAATCTTTTCTTTTTTGGATCTACATTTTCGATTGATACTAAGGTATCGGCAGAAATAAAAAGGGTGTCTTCACCTTCTGTGATTTTTGCAAGGTAGGCGTTGATGTATATTTTCGAAATACCTTTCAGCTTATAATAATCCACTGCCTGACCATATATGATCAGATTCTCTTTCTTTGAAGTCATTACAACATCTTCTCTCAATCGATAGATTTTCAGGATGTCATCTAATTTGTAACTCTTTCCGACCAAACGAAAATCGGTTGATTCGGCTGTGCCCAATTTGATATCCGATTTTCTTGTTGTTGTTTCATATTGCCCACCGCTATAAACAAATACGCTACTATCTTTGTCGATGACCGTGGTTGGTGTTCTGAAGAAGAGAATTTTACTTTGGGAGTTATACTGAAGGCTATCGGATGTCATGGTATAATCCGGATTCTTTACATCGACATCTTTTTTGAAAGAAGCCATGTTATTGTTCAGATCATAATATCCTTTATTACTGTTCAAAACATTTATACTGTCAACCAGTTTTCCACCATTGTAGTAGTAGGCTAAGTTTCTAGGTCGATCATAATCTAGATAATCCGTGTATAAGGTTGATTGATTGAGTTTGGTGAAGACTACGTTTCTTCTCAGCTTGGCTACCTTTAGATTTCCATCATATTCCAGTTTTGAAGCCGTAATGGTTACGGAATCACCTTCTGTAATACGCACCTTTCCAAAAGCCTCAACGGTATTTTTGGATTTGTAGAAATAAGCCGAATCGCAGTAAATGGTGGTTTTATTTTGAACAAACACCACGTTTCCGATCAGTCGTTCAAAGCGATCTCCATTTTTATCTTTTCCACCCTTAAGTTGATCTGCTTTTTGAAGTTTTACTTTTTTCTGAGAAAAGGTTGTCGTTGAAATTCCAACGAGTAACGCAATCAAAAGCCCGATCCGAATGGAAACGGAGGTAACGATTTGGGCCAATCTTAAACTATATTCTTTCTTCATTCGCGCTGCAAGCTAGTTTAAAGTGTTGAAGTATTTAAGTGTGGAAGTGTTGAAGGGGCAAAGAGGTTACTAAAATCAAAGACTACAACACTTCGAACACCAACACTTCAACACTTTTAAAATTCGTACTTTTGATTGTGCTTGAGCAATTTCTGAACCATATTAATCGCCACAAACTGTGCACTAAATCCGATACGATTTTATTGGCTGTAAGTGGAGGGGTGGATTCCATGGTCATGCTGCATTTATTTATCGAAGCAGGATTTCAGGTGGGTGTTGCCCATTGCAATTTTCAACTAAGAGGAAAGGAATCAGATGGAGATGAGAACTTTGTCTACCATGCTTGTCAGGAGTTGAAAATTCCTATAATGGTGGAACGCTTTGATACAGAAACTTATGGATGGGAAAATAGTCTGTCAACTCAAATGGCAGCAAGAGAATTAAGGTATGCCTGGTTTGATTTTTTGCTCGAAGAAAATCACTATCATTTATTAGCCACTGGACATCATTTTGATGACACCATTGAAACCATTTTATTAAACTGGACGAGAGGATCATCGGTTGAGGGACTTGCCGGAATACCTGTTAAAAACAATAAAGTTATCAGGCCCCTTTTGTTTGCGACCAGATCGCAAGTAGAGAAATATGCCAGAGAAAAAGGAATTGAATGGCGAGAAGACCAAAGCAATCTCACGGATGATTATCAACGGAATTTCATCCGCCATCAAATTGTTCCGAAATTAAAAGAACTCAATCCATCATTGGAAGCCACCCTGCATGACGGTCTTGAAAAGATACAAGGTGATCTTGAATTGATTCATTTTCAAACCGAAGCGTGGAAGAAACAATACCTATCAGTTGAAGGAGAAAAAGTTAGCATCTCAAAAAAGGGTTTTGATTCTTTTCAGCAGAGCGCGCATCTCTTGTGGCGTTGCATCCGCGAGTACGGTTTTAATTTTGAACAGACACGAGAGGTAATTCAGGGTTTGAATGGACAGTCAGGAAAACAATTTCTTACACCATCGCATAAACTGGTAATTGATCGGGAGTATATTATTATTACGCCCCATGTCGATTTCTGGAACGAAACAATTATTGAGGAGGGACAGGAACTAGCTTCTTTGGGTTCGTGGGAAATAGATATCGAGAAACAAAATGATGTCACCAGAACGAATGATTCGTTTGAAGCAAAGTTGGATGCAGATAAAATTACCTTTCCTTTGATCTGGAGGAAATGGAAGCCAGGTGACGTTTTTTATCCCCTCGGCATGGAGCACAGAAAGAAAGTAAGCGACTTTCTGATCGACAATAAGGTAAGCGTTTCGGATAAGGATGTTGTGACGGTTTTGGAGTGTAACGGGGAAATTGCCTGGGTAGTCGGCTATCGGATTGACAACCGGTTTAAGATCACCCCGAAAACCACATCCGCTGTCTTGTTCTCCCTTCGGCCATATTTTACCTAATATATTTTTTCTTTGGTTATTCCGTTAATAACTTTCCGCCCCTGTAGAAAGCATTCTTAATTATAAAACTTAACAGAACCTATTTATGAAAGTAACTGTAGTTGGCGCTGGTAATGTTGGCGCAACCTGTGCCGATGTACTCGCGTATCGCGAAGTCGCGAACGAGATTGTATTGGTCGATATTAAAGAAGGTCTTGCTGAAGGTAAGGCATTGGATATCTGGCAGAAATCGCCTATCAATTTGTATGATAGCCGCACCATCGGTTCTACGAATGACTATTCAAAGTCTGCCGGATCAGATGTTGTGGTAATTACTTCTGGTTTGCCAAGAAAGCCGGGTATGAGCCGCGATGATCTTATTAATACCAATGCCGGTATCGTAAAATCAGTTACTGAAAATGTAGTGAAATATTCTCCAGAGGCGATCATTATTGTGGTTTCCAATCCTTTGGATGTAATGACCTATCAGGCACACATTACCTCGAAATTTGCACGCACAAAGTTGATCGGTATGGCCGGTATTCTTGATACCGCGCGTTACCGTGCTTTCCTGGCTGAAGCATTAAATGTTTCTCCAAAAGATATTCAGGCTGTATTGTTGGGTGGCCATGGCGATACAATGGTGCCCCTTCCAAGATATACTACTGTTGCTGGTATTCCAGTTACCGAATTGATCGACAAAGACAAGCTTAACGCGATCCTTGAAAGAACAAAAGTAGGTGGTGGAGAATTGGTGAAACTGATGGGAACATCTGCATGGTATGCACCAGGTGCTGCGGCAGCTCAAATGGTAGAAGCCATTGTGAAAGATCAACGCAGAGTATTCCCGGTTTGTATGAAGCTTGAAGGTGAATATGGTATTAAAGATTGCTACCTCGGTGTGCCAGTAGTATTGGGTAAGAATGGTGTTGAGCGCATCATTGAACTTGATTTGAATAAAGAAGAAAAAGCATTAATGGAATCCAGTCGTGCAGCCGTTCGTGAAGTGATGGATGTGTTGGATAAATTGGGATAGTCTTGGTTAGACTTTAGTATCTAGACATTAGACATTAGACATTAGTATTTGGACAATAGTGAAAATGCTGGGTTATGCCTGGCATTTTCTGTTTTATACTGGTTGCCGGTTGCTGGTTACCGGTCACCGGAAACTGGTAACCGGCAACAAATTCGCTACCTTTCGCCATGCAAATGAACAAAGACCTGATCACTCGATTTTACACTGCTTTTCAGAGTGGAGATTTTGCTACTATGCAAAAATCGTATCACGATGAAGCGCATTTTAATGATCCTGCTTTTAAAAATCTAACTGCAAAAGAAGTACGAGCGATGTGGCAAATGTTAGTTACAGCAGCGAAGGATTTGCAAATTACCTTTAGTGATGTTGAAGCGGATGACAAAATGGGTACATGTAAGTGGGAAGCACATTATACATTTTCAAAAACAGGAAGAAAAGTTCACAATATCATTGAAGCCAACTTTGAATTTAAAGACGGGAAAATAATAAAGCACAACGATCATTTTAATTTTTGGAGATGGTCGCGACAAGCTTTGGGAACTTCAGGACTTTTATTAGGATGGAGCAACATGCTTCAGCAAAAAGTACAAACCACAGCACGCAAAGGTCTTGAATTATTTATGAAGCGGTATTCAAAATAGGAGTTAATTCAAATTCTTCGGCTCTCCCCAAACAACAATCAACCAACAACGACCAACCTTGGATTTACCCGAAAAAATAAAAGCCATTGAAGAGGTATTCACAAACCTGGATGCAGCCATCGCGTCATTTCAAACTTCATCAGGCTTGCATTGTAAGTGGGGATGCGGTAAGTGTTGTTTTAAGGCCGATATAGAAGCTACCATTCTAGAGTTTCTTCCGTTTGCCAATTACCTATATCAGAATGACCTGGCGTTTGAATGGTTGGATAAACTAAAGCAAAACGATTCTTCTATCTGCATGATTTTAAATCCTACGCAGGATGGTGCCGGACTTTGCTCTACCTATAAACACCGTGGACTAATCTGCCGATTATTTGGATACTCTGCCCGCACCAATAAATATGCTAAAGCAGAACTCGTTACCTGTCAGATTATAAAAACAGAACAAGCTGAGAATGTTGCACAAGTGGCTCAGTTTTTGGAAGATGGGGGAAGCATACCCATTATGAACCAGTATTACATGCAGCTCCATGGAATTGATTTTGAACTTACAAGAGAATTTTTCCCAATCAATGAGGCCATC
>DAIQPD010000319.1:0-3149 GCA_036787535.1 Chryseolinea sp. | reverse complement strand
CCAAATGAGCCAATCAAGAATATATTATCATATTCTGCAAGGGAATGACTTTGAATATAAGCAATGAGTCCAATGCCGACAAAGGCACCAACAAACGACCAGAAATGTTCGCGGTAGTCAACGAAGGTCTCTTTGTAAATAATATACTTCGAAACCCGGTATCCTCTTTTTATTCTCTTCCGCACGATCTAATGTTCTTTATTGGTTTAAGACCAGATTTTTTTTGGCCACAAAGCTATGTGAAATGTTCTCGGCTAATCGCTTGGGCCTCTCAGGGTTTATACTGAGTTCATCCTTACATTTGTCAATTCTCGGATTCTCTTTACCTTTCAACATTGCAATAATCCGATGTTCGATCCATTACTAGCTCATCTCCGAAAATACATTTCACTTAACGAAGCAGAAGAGAAAATACTTCTCTCCTATCTACACCATCAAAGTGTAAAGAAGAAGGAACATTTGTTAGTAGAAGGTAATGTATGCAGTGCCAATCATTTCATTTTGAAAGGATGCTTTAGGATGTATAACAACACCGATCAGGGAACAGAACAAATTGTTCAATTCGCCATTGACAATTGGTGGATCACCGATTACAATAGCCTGGACATGCAAAAGCCATCCATCTTCAATATTCAGGCAGTAGAGAACTCGGAAATCGCGATTATTAGAAAGGATGTACAGGAAGAATTATTTATGAAGCTTCCTCAGCTTGAACGGTATTTCCGGATTATTCTCCAGCGATCATTTGCCGCATCGATCATGCGGATTCAATATATTTTTAACCAATCCGGTGAAGAACGATACAAACATTTCAATAGTGCATTTCCGGATTTTGTTCAGCGGATTCCTCAATACATGCTGGCATCCTATCTGGGTTTTACCCCCGAGTTTCTAAGTAAGATCAGAGGAAAAAAGGATTGATCATTTCTTAATCAAGATTAAGTTTTTTTGGTCTACTGTTCTGTTGTTTTGTCTCATCAAAAACAAACAACATTATGAACGCAAGATTAGACATCAAACAGCAAGAGCCTGAAGCATACAGTATTATGCTGAACTTCGAAAAGTATCTTGGCAAAATTGAATTAACACAAACCCATAAGAACCTGATCAAGATCAGAGCATCGCAGCTGAATGGATGTTCTTATTGTATTGATATGCACACCAAAGAAGCACGGGCTGCAGGAGAAACAGATCAACGGATTTATGTACTAAGTTCATGGAGAGACACACCTTTCTTTACCGAAAAAGAAAGAGCGATTCTCGCGGCCACTGAAGAGGTAACGTTCATTCAGCATCGGCTTTCGGAAGCTACCTACACACAAGCAGTAAATGCATTGGGAGAAAAATATTTAGCACAGGTAATGATGGCCGTGATTGTTATCAATGCCTGGAATAGGATTGGGATCGCTACTGAGATGATGCCCGCTTAATACACACTGATAATAAAAATACAAATAGAATGAATACAGACATCCGAAATTATATCGTAAAAACGGCTCAACAAGAATGGAAACCCTTAATTGAAGGTAATCTTGATACAAGCGGAATCTTCGTTAAGGTTCTGCGATTCCATGAGCGAACAAAACGCGCTCCATCCATTCTTTTGAAATTTGAAGCGGGAGCATACTACCCCTACCATAATCATCCAGCGGGTGAAGAGCTCTTTGTAATAGAAGGTGATGTTACAATCGAAGGTGAGCGACTAAGTGTCGGAGATTATTTATACACCCCACCAAACTTTAAGCACTCTGTGAAATCCGAAAACGGATGTATTGTTTTATTTAGTATTCCTGAAGAGGTTGAAATTATTTAGAGCAAGTATGTGAGGTGCTGATTCTTCTTAATCAAGCACCTCGCATGTATAACCATTGCTGGTCAGCAGCTCAATTACATTTTCCAAAACAATATGCTGACTTTCAATCCGAAGAATTTTATCACAATCCTCCAGATCGAAATTAATCTTAGCAGTAGGATAATACTGAAGGAGATTTGCAATAATGTCTTGAGCAACATGACTACTTTGAACATTCGTTCTAAAAACTTCCACCATCACTAATTGGGAGTTTAGTAATTCTACACATTCAATCTGACCATGCATTGGACATCATTTTCATTTAAATACAGCTCAACACAATAACCCTTCGGATCAATACGAGGATCTGCCACTAATGTTTGAAAGGTTGTGCCTACTTGTTGAACATCCGAATGAAAATTGCGGATGATTGTACCCGTATAGTTTCCCCTTTTCAATACGATCCTTTCGCATTTTAATTCCTCGGCTTCTCCGGAGTGTTGTTGCTCTACCGCTGCCTTATAGACAATCGTACCTTCTTTATTTGGACAGGATATGCCATAAAAAGTTCTTCCTTCCACAGACTTTAGCAAAGCGTGCAGTTTTTCATGAGCAGCCAATACTCCATTTGGAAAGGACTTGGCAGTTACGCATATAAGACTGATATCATTTTCGAATTCAAATGTCTCCATGATGGTTCAGATTTATTTCGCTAATTCAAGACGATTGTAAACCTTGTGATAATATAGGTACGACACAATGAGTATCGCGAATATGATCAATGGAAAAAATGAATCAAAAACAGCTCCATCAACCACTACATGCGCTACGCAGGCAGAAATAAGATTGATTCCAAAACCAGCATACACCCACTCCTTAACACGCGCTGGAACTTTCGGTATCATTAAAAGTATCGCCCCTAAAACTTTAAAGATGGTGAGTTCAACACGAAAATAATCGGGGAAACCAAGATGACGAATACCTTGCACAGCCAATTCTGTGTGCGAAGTAAGAGCCGGCATTACGCCTTCAAACAAAAAGATAAATGTTGTTGATACCCAAAAAATGATTTTGTTCTTTTTCAAATGAAATAATTTATAGTTTGAAGTATGAAGTTTGATGTTAAAAGTTTAGTTCTTGCTGAAATTAAACATCCAGTGTATTCCGAATTTATCGGTAAGCTCACCATAGGTAGCGCCCCAAAAAGATTGGTGAAGTGGCATTTTAACTTTACCTCCTTCAGCAAGCTTTGAGAAAAAAGTATTGATTTCATCATCGCTGCTACAATTCATACACAGTCCAATATTGAAGCCTATATAAACCAGATCGATTTCGGCTCCGGTATCTATGGTGTGGA
>DAIQPD010000318.1:0-3204 GCA_036787535.1 Chryseolinea sp. | reverse complement strand
ATGTCCTTGCTGGAGTAGATAAGCAGTAAGAAGTCAGTCTTTGGAATAACAGCAATACGCACTTCTTCAATAGCTTCAGCATTTTCATAGTAAGGTTTCTCTTCTAATAAAGGAACATAGCCCAGGAAATCTCCTTCATTGTGAATTCCCGTAATAAGTTCCTTGCCATCGTAATTTACTTTATAGGTTTTTACTTTGCCGCGCTCAATGAAATACAAATCATTCGGCATCTGACCTTCCATGTAAATGATATCCTTCTTCTTAAATGTGCGAACATGTCGATTCTCAGACAGTTTGTGAAATTCTTTTAACTCTCTTGCTTTACTAAAGAATGAACCGAGATCATTTGAATTATTTCCAAATGCCGAACGTAACAACTCATTCTTCTTTAGTCTCATTTCAATTACTTTGAGCAAGTCAACACTGTCGAAGGGCTTGGTAATGTAATCGTCAGCGCCAAGATTCATGCCGGTACGAAAATCACTTTTTTCGGCTTTCGCAGTTAAGAAAATAAAGGGTATGCTGGCGGTGTCAGGATCATTGCTCAGAATGTGCAGCACACCATAGCCATCTAACTCCGGCATCATAATATCACATATGATCAAATCAGGATGTTTCTGTTGGGTCATGTCTACACCCACTTTTCCATTTGGCGCTGTGATTACATTGTAATGAGCTAACTGAAGAACGCTGGCAATGTTCTCAGCCATTTCCGAATTGTCTTCAATCAACAAGATGGTGTAACTCATAATTTGGGAATTCATATAAACCAAAAGGTTAAAATAAACTCAACTCCGTTATGAGTACTAAACTATAACTCACTTCTTACATCATGAATGATTGTGATCAACCTCTTGTATGACTTGCATCATATCTCAGTTCGTCAGGCTGAATGATTCACAAGAATTTAATCGTTTCACTTTTTGGGGATAATAGAAAAAACTTTACTCTTGAAATTCCGAATAAGTAGATGCATGCTTGAAATATCCCTCAACAACTCACGGTGCTTTCTACGACACAGCTCTTCATCATGGAATGAAACGGATTGAAGGATTGACGACAGCATCTGCTCATGGTGATACGCATCATTCCTCAGAAGATCAAGTTTATCCCGATTAATAAAGATCATGTCTCGCTCAATGGCAGCGAGTTCCTGAGTAGGGATATCTCTTTTTGTTTCTTGCTTATGCTTATACATCAGCCTATTAAAGAATATAATTTCATCACGCCAAAAATCAATTTCCTTTAACCATTCCTCACTCTCGGCATGCATCGACTCGAGGCTTTCATCTAATGCACATTCTGTCGGGGAAAACGCTAGTAAGTTCATATTGCTGGTGTTTAATGTTGCATTAAAATTACATCCAAAGTATGCCGAGTAAAATGATCCCTGTCATGGTGTAAAGATGATTCTTAACTGATTTATCGGATTAATGATGAATACCATTTCCTGTTGAAATAAAGATCATCAACCTGTTGGCTTCTGGTAATAAAAAGGCAGGAAACTTTCCTGCCTTTCACATGCTTTCGGTTACCCGTAACGCAATCCAACTACAAACAAACCAGACTATGAAACCGCAACTTTTCGAGCTGACTTCAAAGTTGTTTCTTTCAATTTCGGTATTGAAACTTTCAACACCCCATTTTCATATTTGGCATCAATATCAGCTTCCTTTACGTTTTCTGGCAAAGTGAAGGAACGACTGAAAGAATTGAATGAATATTCCCTTCTTGAATATTCACCATCCTCTTCATTCTTTTCTTCTTCTTTTTCAGAACTGATTTTCAAGGTGTGGTTATCAACTTCCACCACAAAGTCTTTGCGTTCCAAACCCGGAGCAGCAAGTTCGATCTTAAACTCTTTTGGAGTTTCTACAATGTTGGCAGTTGGTAAGTTAATACCTAAACGCGTTGGGAATAAATCTGAATCGAGATCAAATAAATCACGACCCAGCACAGATGCAGGACTAAAAAAATCGGATAGCAATGAAGGTAAACCTCCATTTTTCTTTACTGTTAAGTTCATAAATACCTCCTTGTTTTAAGTGATACCCAAATGTATGACACCACAATTCCTAAGGCGATGATGCACGTCAGCAGTTTTATAGATTTTTGTTTTTGTCATCATATTTTTTTTCACAATCTCTTTCGGGAATCATTTTTTGTGATAACCATTACTTATACAACTGATCAATCAGCTTTTTATCCAGACCATAGATATCATTGTATTGAAAGAAAACGTTATTGCGAAATTCGCAGGTAAAATACCGAACGTATATCGGAATTCGGCTGGGTAATTTCATGGTGTAACGTTTTTTCCGATTCAGATAGCCGTCTATCACCGAGGATCTCTTATTTACACTACCGGTAACCAGGTAATGAGCAAGCTCTGTTGCTTTTTCCATTCTGATGCAGCCATGACTAAACGCCCTGTAACCAGAATTGAATAAATGCTTCGCGTTTGTATCATGAAGATACACAGCATAAGGATTGTCAAACACAAACTTTAACACGCCTAAAGAATTATCAGGTCCTTCACGCTGTCTAAGGGTTACAGGAAAATAGTTCCTCGAAAATTTACTCCATGGAATACTGTCTGTAAGAAGACGCTCGCCTTTGTTATTGAGCACTTCAAAATTATTTCTATTAATGAAAGAGGTATCACGTTGAATGACCGGCAGATATTCGTCCACCGCTATTTTTCTGGGAACGCTCCAGTATGGGTAAATAACAAAGTATTCAATGATACTACTTACGTTAGGAGTTGGTGTTTCCGGTTTACCTACGATGACTTTACATTCAAAAACATTTGACTGATTTGAAACAACACGAAGAATAAAAGATGGTATGTTTACGAGTATGTACCGTTTTCCGAAAGAATCACTTTCCCATCTCCATCGCTCGAGATTAATTTCAATGCGTTGAACTTGATCTTGCGCTGCTATCGATTTATAGCTGTATCCTTTCAGCAACATGTTTCTGTTTGTATCGTCCAAAGAATCCAGCAACATCTGCAAGGCTTTTTTTAACGACTGGTATCCGTCAAATTGCGGTTCCTGAGACACAAGTTCTCTCGTGACACTATTTCGAACCAATACCTGTTGCAACAACACAGTATTCAGTGAATCATCTACCGCTCCTGGCATTGTTCTAAGTCTTCCATACTTCAAATCATTCGCGATTGTGAAGAATGCATCGGTTAGC
>DAIQPD010000317.1:0-3206 GCA_036787535.1 Chryseolinea sp. | reverse complement strand
TCTACCGAAAACCCGTGATAGGGTGACTTGTGTAGCCCCGTAACAAATCCTTCTACTAATTGACGGGCAATTAACTCTAGATTTCCGGTTTGATTTAATGCGTTTAAATCCATGTGCTAAAGTTAGAATTAGTTATTTGTTAATGGATAATTTAATAATGAGTTGGTGACAGATAATTAACCTAAAAACACCATTAATTATAGGTTTTATGAGGTCTGTTGAATGGCAAAATACCCATCCTTATCTTAAAATAATGGATGGTTAGTTTGCATTAATTTCTCAAAATACTACCTTAGTCTGAACCAAACGATAGACTAAACCTAAAAATTGAACGATTGTGGAAGAAAACAAAGGAAACGGTAGAGAAGAAATCTTCTCTACAAAAGTAAAGGCTGGCAAGAGAACGTATTTTTTTGATGTAAAGGCTACTCGTTCTAATGATTATTACCTAACCATCACCGAAAGCAAAAAGCGGTTTAAAGAGGATGGGTTTACCTACGAAAAACATAAGATTTTTCTGTACAAAGAGGATTTCAATAAGTTCGTTGAGGCATTGAACTCTACTGTAAATCATGTCAAAACTGAGTTAATGCCGGAAGTTGATTTTACTCAGTTTGACCATATTCATGAATCAGAAGAGGAAACTGCAGCCGAGGTAAAAACAAATGGTGTAGACACCGAACTAAAGTGGGAATAAGAATAAGTAGGAAAGGTGGTATTGGGATGAACTGATCGTTCTTTCGCTAATTGAATTTGAAATAGAACTCTCCAATTATATTGGAACTGTCCCAGGTGTTTTGTTTATCGCCTGAAAGGCGAAGAACATTTACGCGAACCTCTTTAAAAACCCTTTCAATCGTCAGGCCAGGTTTTTTCATAGCCTTAAGCAATTCCTGGGTATAGAGTCCATTTCGTCCTGAGCCATCGGCTGCCACAGAACCTGGTGCCGTTGCATACGCTATAAAAGATCCTCTTGCGCGTTTCATTTCTCCCAATCCATCGTCACCAATTGAACGTGTGAGTGAGGGGAATGGATTATTCCGACAAGCGTCTAAAATAACAATGTTCATCCTGGAATTAGATCGCTCCATATTAGACAGTACCATGCGCTGAACCGGGAAGCAGTAACGGGCGATATCATCTTCAAATTCAATTGAAGCATCAATAGGTACCAGGAAATTTTCTTCTTCCTGACGAAGGCCGTGGCCAGCATAGTAAAATAATGCAACTGTATTGTCGCGATCTCCGGCATCAACCTTTTCCTTAAAGCGAAGCATGGCAGAACGCATCTGGCCATAGGTAGCATCGGTGAGTAGTTCAACAACAAAATTCGAATTCTGTAATTCTTTCGCCATGTCGGTGGCGTCATTAACCGGATTTCGTAGCGCTCCAATACTTTTTGGGTAATTCGAATTGCCAATCACCAGTGCATATCTTTTTTCATTTGCAAAGAGTTGTGCTAAACTCGGTTGAGCGGGTACATTCTGAGCAACTGGCTTTTGTTCTACCACAGGTTGTTTCTCTGCAGGGTTATCAATCTTTGTAACAACGGGTTCAGCTTTCTTTTCCTCAGGTTTTTTGGTGTTGGTATTTTTTGCGACTGTTTTACTTTCTTCCAATAAGGTACTTCTGGAAATGAGACCTTGCTTCTCATATTTATCAAGCTCTTGTTTTATTTCAGTATTGTTTGGGTTCGAAACGTACGCGCTTTTTAAATCGTCTAATGCCAATGCTTGATTAGCAGACTTTGTATAAATTAAACTGCGCTCATATAAAAGTTTTGATTTTGTTTCTTTATCAATGCCAAGTTCACGGATGGCACTGCTATAGGAAGTGATGGCGTCTGGATATTGATTCAACTTGTCGTAGCATTTGGCCATGAACCAATAGATGTTGCCCTTGTTTGGATGACTAAGTAAAAGCGTCTCTTGAAAATCATCTACTGCTTTCAAAAAGCTTCCTGACTTATAATAGGAGAGTGCACGTAAATAGAACACCTCATTATCCATTGCTTTATCTCGTAATGGTTTCGTAAGGTATTCTGAAAAAAGACTGGCAGCCTCAACATACTTTCCACTGGTGTAGTTATCATGACCCTTCTGATACAGTTTAAATTGAGCAGAAGCAAATCCGCTTACCAAGAGGAAAAGAAGTGTAAACCATATGTTGAATTGTAACTTCTTCATTTCGTATTCAAAAATTGAGCGTTACACCTAACTGAATATTTACAGATGGGAAGCCTTCCTTAACCATTGGAAATTCTTCATTGAAATAAGAGTCATAAGTTGAGTCATACGAATCAGTGCTGACAAATGTTATGGGGGCAGTATAGCCAAAAGAGGCCTGCGCAAAGAAGGAAAATTTCTTGGCAGGAAAAAACTCAATACCGGGTCCAATAAATATTCCGCCTGTAACTTCTGTATTAGAAGCAAGTGCCTCATAATCATCTGGCCCCCAAAGAATATCCGATTCTATTATATACCAATCTTCTAATCCGTCAGGATCAGTGGTTCCCAAAAAAGTTGAATTACCGGTTACATCGGTTCGCGATGCCAGGCTAACAAAAGGTTTTGCAAAGAAATAAACTGAAAGAATTGAATTATCTTTTACCGGAACGAAATTTAATTTTAGATTTAATGCTAAAGATAAAAGAGAGACATCTCCACCTTCTAATTCAATAACATAGCCTTCATAATAGTTTGGATTACTCAGATCTTCAGAAACATCTTCAATAAATGCACTACTCAAGTCATCCGCTGCATCAGGGTCGTAGTTGAATTTCAAGTATGACAAAGAAGAACCCAATGATAAAATTCGATTTATTCTTTTTGTATAACCCGTTTCAATACTAAAGCCAGTACTATAATCACCAATATTTTTTCCTAACGTAAAGGAGGGACCCAATCCAATGAATACACCATTATCGCGTTCAATGCGATCTCTTTTAACAATATTACCTTCATCCTGAGCAGAAGCAAAAAGAGAAGAGATTAAGATTAAGCCTGTAACGTAAAAGTATCGTATCATAGAGTCTAGGTGTGTTTATACAAAATTGATTTGGAGGTGTACTCTTTATTGTAATTTAAAATAAAATTCTCCAATGATATTAGAACTGTCCCAGGTATATTGTTTATCACCGGAAAGTCGAAGTACATTCATACGCACATCTTTAAAGACCTGTTCGATGGTGAGACCTGGTTTCTTAA
>DAIQPD010000092.1:0-15880 GCA_036787535.1 Chryseolinea sp. | reverse complement strand
CTTCCCCTGCGCCCGATAGCGAGCAAAACATTGTTGCTGATGTACTCTTCCTTTGTGCTTGTTACTAATTTGAAGGTTCCATTTTGCAGCGGTGTGATGTCGTTTACTTTAGTATTCTCCTTTATGAGCAGACCATTTTCAGATGTCACTTTTCTCCATAGCTGGAGCAATTCATCTTTTGATGTATCCGTTAACTTCACTTTTCCAAAGAGTGGTAAGTCCATGGGTGACGTCATCACCACTTTCGACCTTGGAAAAGTATAGACCGTGCCACCCAGTGAATCCTGTTCAATCGTAATACTGCTTAACCCATTCTTTTTGGCTGCCAGCGAAGCAGAAATACCGGCAGGTCCTGCGCCAATGATGACAACATCCAGTACATTGTTGGTGGATTTTTTCTTGCGGGCAACCATGTTTTCGATCGCTTGCTGACCTTGTTCAACACTGTTTTTAATCAGCCCCATTCCGCCTAATTCTCCCGCGATATAGATACCCTGAATGTTGGTCTCAAAATTCTGATTGACATGTGGCAAGTCAATGCCCCTCGATGCTGTACCAATACGCAACGAGATTGCTTCCACAGGACAAGCGTGAAAACAGGCGCCATGGCCCACACAGTTTGACGCATTGATTACGGTTACCTTACCATCGATCACACCCAGAATATCTTTCTCCGGACAAGCCGATATGCACGCTGCACTGCCAATACAAATATTCAAGTCAATATACGGATGCAGGGAAACGGGTTCGAATAATCCCTCTGCTTTTGCAACGGATACTTTATACCTTGTCTTCGAAGACTTTACCTTTTCGTTCCGTAGATAAAAATAGAGTATGATGGCACAAAGCAGTGCCACCGATCCATAAATTGCTACTTGTTCAATCAGTACTTCCATCAGAATATCCATTTATATCCAAACGCCAGCGTAACGCCCACATGAATAATCAGCACGATCAGCATAATAAGTGCGAATGGTAAGTGCGCTACATGCCAATAGCTAAAGAGCTTCTGCATGGTTTTTAATCGTCTTATCTTACTGGACAAGGAAATCTCTTCCTTCACCAACCTGATTACACAGTCACGTTGTTTCCGTCCCATGTTTTTCTTTTTCATCCTTTCCCGGATATCTCCGATCACTCTTCTGTTTTCAAGAAATCTGGAAATGAATGAAATCTTTCCGGATGAATGTGCATGACCCAGGGTAAAATCCAATACTAACTTCGTCATGCTTTCATCCATACCGACACTCTTTCGCAAGGTATCCGACAGGCCATCCTTGATGCCATTCACTTCACTCAGGGTGAGTTCCCTGCCGTCAATGGTGCGCGGTATCTGGATGTATACAAACCTGCCGATTACTCCACTCAATACAACGGCAACCATACTCCAGAATGCAACGGAAACAATTCCGCCAAACTTAAATGCCGTGTGGAAAAGGATTAGGATAGGCCCCAGTGTGCAGAGAAAAATATGAAACTCCAGCAGGTATTTAAGACGTATCGCTTTCGCGAGAAAATTGTATCGCTTTCTGGCAATGTAAAAACAAACGCCAAACAAAATCATGAACGTGCCTATAATACCTAACCCGTGTCCGAATGCTCCGCTGGGTTTAAACCAATTGTGTTGTGGATGATAAAACCGTTCTTCCAGCGAAATGGCATAGTATGAATACCCGGTATATGCAAGATACGCTGTCACCCCCAATACGATGAGCACCATGGTTCCGATATAAATAGTGTGAATTGTTTTCGACATGCACCGGTGGTTTTCAGTATACCTGATTTTAATTTTAATTTAGATTTATTGAATCGTTTTAACATTGATAAGAATCATCCGCATCCATGATTGTTTCCCAGTTTCGTTCACGTTCTTCAGGATTTAGGTTGTGAGGTTATACCTTCTCTTCTTCCAAAATGCCAGCACGCTGATGATCAAAATCGAAATGATCATACCGTAAACCCAGGAAGGTATTGGAACAGGATCTCCGGCCGCGTAAGAGTGCAATCCCGACAAATAATAATTGACGCCATAATAGGTCATGATGACCGAGGCTAACCCAAAAATGGAAGCAAAATTATACGCAAACAGGCCTTGCATTTTTGGAATGATCCGCATGTGCAAGATGAAGGCATAGACAAGAATCGTTACCAAGGCCCATGTCTCCTTAGCATCCCATCCCCAGTATCGGCCCCAGGATTCATTGGCCCACACGCCACCGAGATAGGTACCGATGCTGATCATGAACAATCCGCCAATCAACGTCATCTCACTGAGGTAGCTCATCTCCCGAATTTGCAGCAGTATTTTCTCTTTGTTATTCGGAGTAAGAAAAATCATCAGGATCAGATTGACCAGGCCAATAATGGCACCTAACATCAAAAATCCATAACTCCCCGCTTCCAACGAAACGTGGATGGTTAACCAATATGATTTTAGTACAGGTACTAACGGTGTAATTTCCGGATCGAGGTAACTCAGACTGGCCACGAGCAATACGGTGGCCGACAATATCATCGTGGCAGCCAATCCACCAAACGATTTTCGGGCAAAGATCAATCCTGCCAGTATCGTTGTCCAGCCGATATAAATCATCGACTCGTAGCCATTACTCCACGGAGCCCTTCCCGACACATACCATCGCAGGCCGAGACCAATAGTATGGAGAGCAAAACTACCCAGTACCAGCACAAGCAATATTTTGAATATTATATTAAGGTTAGCGTTTTGTCGAAATACAGAGTAGAATAGAAAGATTAAAAAAGCCAATCCGAGTATCGTATAGACCACAGCCAGGCGACTGAACAGATTCATTTCATTCAGCACTATTTCAGCTTTGATTTTGGAATGAGATGGAATAACAGCCGCACCCTTTGATTCCTGGTACGAGACTAATTCAAGAATGATTTTAGTGGCCACGCTGAAATCGTTCGTAACCATGGCATCAGTCAGTGCCGATTTATACGCATCAAAGAACTTAGCTGCTACTGGAGAATGGATATGTTCGTGCGTATGCCCGGACATTTCAGCAGCCACCCAAGTATTATTTGGATCGCCTGGTATCGGGATAATCCTGAACAGACTGCCGGAGTAAATCATGTTCGCGATGTTTACCCGTTCATCTATTTTCATCAATTCCTTTTCATAGATACCTCTGTCGATAGGTTGCAGATTATAAGCATTTCTAACTTCATCATTCAAACGGTATTCACCATTCTGATCGAAAAAATCTTTATAGGAAGCCAGATCACCTGTGATATTCAGTAGTTTGTGAATGGACTCGTGCTTACCGATACTAATCATAGGCACACTAATCCAATCCATACTGTTGGCAAACATTCCCAATACTATTTGATCAGCATTTAATCCATTCAGGTTTTCTTTTCTCACTAGTTTTCGCATCACTTCCCTCGAGAGCGTATGGACAGGTTTCATTCGCCCATTATGATCCTGGACGATTAGTTTACTAAAGAGATCAGCGTGTTCAGGGTCAACAATGTTTTGAGCATTACGCTGATCGATCACCCGTTGAGCGGAAGTGAAGGTGGGCATACTAAGAAGCAATGCTAGTATCACGAGTGAAGCATTTCCTTTTGCTCTTAGTTTTTTAATATTTTCAGAAATCTGATAGAATCTGCTCTTCTTACTAAAGAGCGTCATGATCATTCCGAGGGTCAATAGCGCATACCCTAAATACGAAATCCACGAGCCCCAAAAATCATGATTCACGCTGAGGTAAGTTCCCTGTTCATCATTATCGAATGAGGACTGGAAAAAACGATACCCTTCATAGTTAAGAATGTGGTTCATATAGATCCGATGATTCTCTTCCAGATTTTTTCTCGGGTCTATCAACTGTACTTCACTTGCATAGGATTCAGCACTATTCGTACCCGGATATCGTTCCATGATGAAGTCGTATAACTTAAGAGTGAATGGCAAGGCAATATGTTTGGCTCCGTAAGCGATTGACAAGCCCAGGTCAGCATGCTTCGTTGTGGCTGGTCTTCCGTGCAATCCTTTTGCACCATATACATAGAGCGTATCGGCTATTCCATTAATAGTGGCTTTTACTTTTAGGCACGTCATACTTTCGCCTTTTACCTTGGCACTCTCAGATTCGAGGCGAACGTTGCCTTGTTTATTAAAGTCGCCAAAAACGAAATTACTAGCGCCATCGGTGTGTAAAGCTCTCAACTTCAGAGAATGGTAAGCAGAGCTTGGATAAAGTGTGTCCTGTTCCTGCGTAGTCATTATGGTTTGACTCAGCGTTTTGTACGTCCTGATGAGAAGGGAGTCGTTACGATATTTAATATCGATCGCTTCTGCAATGTGATCGTCACTGAAATTAAAAATTTCGTTTCCAATTCTTTGGACTTCACCTTCACGTACAAAGTATTCCTCACGGCCATCCATGCCTGCGATTACAATTTTGATTGTTGGATATCCACCGGAACTGGTCACCAGCACTTGCTTTGGATTGGGGATGAACTCCAATACTTCTATATCAATGAGGTCGTTTCCTATCTGGTAGATTTCGTTCCATCGATTATTTCCCAACGTTGCAAAAAGTACCGGTTCATCAAACGCATAGGTTTGGTCACCTTTGAAGACGTTGAACTGCAAGTAAGTCTCTGAAGATAAAAAGCTATTCGAAGAATCGTTCTCACGTATGTGCATAATGCCTTCGTATCCAAAATAACGTGTAACCGCTGCACCCAGTAGAATGATGATGATGGCAAAATGAAAAATGATTAAGGCCCATTTTTTCTGCTGCACCATCCTGAAACGGAAGATATTGACCACAATAGTTCCACCGAATAAAGTGAGCAGTGTTGTAAACCACCACGTCTTGTAAATCACTTTCTGAGAAGAACTGGTGCCGAAATCATTTTCTACAAAAGTGGCTACGGCAATACTGAGTGCAAAAGCGAGTATATAAAATCCAGCAGCACGTGTATTGAAAAACGGATTGAGCAACTTTTTAAGAAAAGTGACGGTGAAGATCATGAGCGGTTTTCTTCAGTTTAAGTTGGAAATAAATGAAAAGTTATCCGCCAATTCTGAATTAATTATGAATTAATCAAAAAAGTCGTTCAATGATTTATTTTACATGATCGAATGGAAATATAAGCCACTCAAAAAACAGGATATATGGGGTTGGTACGATACGCAAGAATATACACAGAATGCGGCCTACTTTAGACATTAATACTGACCTTGGAACTTTCATACAGCTGATTTTAAAATTGAAATACCCAGCCTGGTTTTTTCCAAAATAGTCGTGGTCATCAAAGTAAATATGTCAGCGGATTACAAATTAAAGAAATGAATAAGTTCTGCATCCAAGTGAATTAAATAGTCTTTAATGACTTCCTGCTTAAGCTAAATTCAAATCGAACACCAATTCGACTCACAATTCTATAGTGTTGCATAGGTAGGTGTAGAATACTCAACATTATCTAAGTTATTACAAAGCACTTTATATAATCACAATCAATGTATCAAGTATTTAAAGATGGATCCAAAATAGCGGATGGTATTTATAATTTGACTATCTCTTTGTAAACACCTTTTCATTTATTCGAAGACTGACACAAGTTTCCCTTTAGTGTGACGTAGATCACCTGATGATAATGGTATAATAATCACCTTTAAGAAAAAAACTATGAACCATGTACACATTCACCTATTAATCACACACCTTGCCATTTTAGGATCAATATTGGGTGGTCTTGTTTTAGCTCACGGCATCTGGGTAAAAAGCGATCAAACTAAAATTGCAGCATATAACGTCTTGACAATTTCTTCCCTTGGAGCCATTTTGCGTATCTCACTGGCGAAGGAGCATTGGAGCAATGTCCCTCATTGCATTTCTTGAAATCATAAAGTACTTTAGAAACAGAAGCCGTTCAGCAAGTACAGACAATAAAAAGGTTTGGTCTCCTGATTTGAATTCTACTCACCGAGTATTGACATAAACTCAAAAGACAACCCTGATGAAAAACAAAAACATACAAACTGAAATTGATGCCTGCTTCCTTTATCAAAAACTTGCGGACCATGAACAAGATGTGACCATTGCACATGTTTTCAGGCAAATGAGCGAAATTGAAAAAAGCCATGCTGAAGCTTTTTCCAGGAAAGCAGGTATAAGTCAGGAGAGTTTAATGCAACCTTCCTGGAGAGCAAAATCACTTAATATCATTGGAAAAGTATTTGGGTACGACTATGTATTGGGCGTATTGATGGATACGGAAAAGAGCATTTCAAATGCGCTTATTTATGCAAAGCAAAAGAACAATCAGAAGATAACTGGTAGTGAGACTAATCACGTGACGATATTGAGAACAATCCTTGAGAAGGAAAATAAAGTAACCGGAACGCAACTATCAAAATTTGAAAGCAGGCACCGATCGGTTGGAGGAAACGCAATACGCGCTGCTGTATTGGGTGGTAATGATGGTCTCGTTTCTAATTTCAGTTTGGTTATGGGCATAGCGGGAGCAACGGCTGGTCAGGATGGTGTTTTGTTAGCTGGACTTGCAGGCTTACTAGCCGGAGCATTGTCAATGGCGTTAGGGGAATGGATTTCAGTAAAGAGTTCCCAGGAACTATACGAGAATCAAATGCAAATAGAGATGGAGGAATTAGAAACGAATCCGGAGGGGGAGATGAAGGAACTTACTTTAATCTATGTGGCAAAAGGTATTCCGGATGACCAGGCGCGTATGATGGCTGCTGATATTATGAAGGACAAAAGTCATGCACACGAAGTTTTAGTAAAAGAGGAATTAGGTATCAATGCAGAAGAGTTAAAAGGTTCAGCTTTTGAAGCGGCCATCTATTCGTTCATTCTGTTTTCTGTTGGTGCTGTAATTCCTGTGCTTCCATTCATGTTTACAAGTGGTATGAAAGCGATAGTCATTAGTGTCTTGGGAAGTGCAACAGGTTTGTTTGTAATCGGGGCAGCAATTACATTGTTCACGGGAAAAAATGTTTGGTATTCAGGATTCAGACAAGTTCTTTTTGGACTATCAGCAGCCGCAATTACCTTTGGAATCGGTAAACTAATTGGAGTTAGTGTTGGATAATAAGTAGGCTATGCAAGTAAGAACCTTTGGTAGTATGGAATCATAAAAAATTATGCTATCGGGGAATAAATGCCATCTTAGCATTGTCTAATCAACAGAAAAGTACAATAGAGTCTCATATCCATTTTAAAAAATATAATCATGATTAAGAAAATTATACTGGTGTTCTGTGGAATCCTTTTGCTGGTTCAATTCATTCGACCGGAAAAAAACTTGTCCGATGACCGCACCTTCGACATTTCAAAAGGATACGTTCTACCGGAGTCCTTAGCCCTTACCTTTCAATCGGCATGTAATGATTGTCATACGAATAAAACTACCTATCCTTGGTATGCTGAAATTCAACCGGTTGCTTCATGGCTTAATTATCATGTAACGGATGGTAAGAGACACCTTAATTTATCAACCTTTACCAAGCTTCCAATCGCTGTTCAAAATCATAAGCTGGAAGAAATTATGGAGATGGTGAAAGAAGGTGAAATGCCTCTCGAATCCTATACATGGTTTGGCTTACATAAGGATGCCGATTTATCGGATCAAGATAGAAGCGCTATTCTTGATTGGGCTGGTAAACAGATGGATTCATTAAAACGCAGTTACCCAGCAGATAGCTTGGTTATGAAAAAGCGATCACCGCCTCCAAACCAATAGGGCGACAAGTTCATTCTGTTTTGAACGTGTTGAATCGAAAAAGCAATTCAGCCTTTTAACGAATCAATTAAATCTTAAAGATCATATTTCAGTATCTGTCTATTTCGTATTCTCATTTACCATCAACTTGACTAAAAACAACCTTTTGATGAGCAATACCCTTTTCAAATTTAACCTCAATAATAGTAATCGAACTAATGCTTGGCAAGGTAAATGAGTAAATCTATCTTTGTTTTGACGATAAACAACTAATCCCGATAACTATCGGGACGGGATGTTTAGGTTTCTCCAGCGATGATTCGGTAAGTATTGTTGCTGGTTTGTTGCGCGGCCTATCTAACGTATTGATTACATGCTGTAAGCAAATTCTGTATCGGAAAATGATGTCCCTAAACAAATCCAACAAAATTGTGATAGGGGTGAAATTCTAAAAATCTAAATTTCTAATTCATTCTTGAATCAGCACCTTAATATCTTCGGCTAATCTCTCCAATTCTAAAGGAAGCGTGCCATTATACACACCCCGAATCCTTCTTTCACGATCGATCAATAAACAATGTTCGGTATGCACAAATCCGGCAGAGTCTTTCGTGAGTCCCATTTCTTCCTCAGCGAAATATGATCTGCGTGCCAACGAATTAATTTCTTCTTTCCTTCCCGTAACCAAATGCCATTGCGATGACTGAATATTATGCTGTGAAGCAAATTGATTTAATTGTTTAACTGAGTCTATCCATGGTGTAACAGAATGCGAAATAAACATAACGTCTTTATTGATTTTAAACTGATCTGCTACAAATTTCAGATTATCCGTCATTCTAGGACAAATGCTTGGGCAAGATGTAAAGAAAAAATTGGCCACATAAATTTTCCCGTCAAACGTTTTGTTGGTAACGAGTCTATTGTCTTGATCGGTAAATGAAAATTCTGCGATCCGATGGATCGGATTCTTTAACGTGTCAATATCCCACAGTGGAGTGAAGTCAGCTGTATTGTAATAGGGTAATGTTTCTTTATTTTCACAGCTACTAAAAAATAGTATTATAAAAATAAAGTCTACCAAACTAAACCTTCCAAACACTTTTGCAAAGTTTCCTCCCTGACAAACCATAGATCCGATTGTTTTTTACAATATAGTTGGCATAAATCTTTCCATCGAGTTGCCACATTTTTTGTGCGCCTTCTTCCTGGCCGGATGTGTAGGTAAAGTGTTTAAAAAGAATTCCGCTCTGATACCATTCTTTAACGCTACCATCATACTCATCATTTTTAAACTCGTATTGAAACTTCATTTTTCCATTTGGCCACCAACCTTGATGAATACCTTCCTTTCTTCCGTTTTGGTATAACCGTTCTTGCATACGTTTTCCGGAAGCATACCAGAATTTACTAACGCCATGAAGTTTACCGTCAAGATAGAAATCAATTGCCGCTGTATCCTGCTGTGCATTCAATGTAAAGGCTTTACCCGTGAAGGGTTGATCATTGTTATACGTAACTCCTCGTTCTGTTTTCAACGTTGAATCTGTTGTTATCTCTTTTACGATTGGCAGTTGATCTTTATTTTTCGTGCAAGAAACGATCAGCGACATTATCAAGATTGAACTCATAAAAAAGAACGAATTCATACCTTCTAAATTTAGTTACTCACAGTACCCGGAGTTCCGTAAAATCCACTTCCATTTATATATGGATCATTCGAGGTGACGTGATAATGATAAATGCCATTTGGAAAATCAGTAGTAATGTGTGTATGCCCATGATACGCATCGAGATCGGCATTGAGAACTGTGGCACCATTTTCTGTTGGACCGTATACCGGAAATCCGTCAAGTAAAAAACCGAGCAAGGCATCTTTACCTTTTATTGAAGTGAGGTAGTAAGGTTCTGCATGGTAATGATATTGACTTGTTGCCGTAGGATGTCCAAACTGCTGATCGAACGAATTGATTTCATTTGTCAACGGCTGATTAGGTCCGGCATACTGGTTAAAAAATGGAACACCATTTAAAGACACACCCATTGCACCCAAAGGTGTAGCACTGTGAGATGCACTAACAACGGGATTAAGTGGTATCTTAAATGTAAAATTCTGATTACCTATTTCATTTGGGTTCAAAGCAAAGTTAGGATTATTTCCGTTGTACGTTTCGTACAATGTACTCTCCCACTGTGTGCCCAGGTAATACGGGCTTTTGTGATCAGGACGACCATTTGTTTTAATGACAACGAAGTTACCTTCGACATACATGTCAGTGGCACCGTAAATCTTTTTAAACACATCAGGCACTTCTGTTACGTTCGGTACTGCATCATCATTGTTACTACAGCAGATGATGGTAAGCAGAATAAAAAGGCTAAAGGGCTTCATGGCGGTTGTGAATAGTTTCATAGAGTGGCAAGTTTGTTCAAATTTCATCACTGATGTTTTGTTTGTACATTCTTAATGCCTTAAGACATGTGCCAATATGAAAGGTTTAATCACTTCTTATTAATATTTAGAATACTATAAGAAAACACGATCGTCTCTTCCGTTAGAACTCTCTGATTTTTATATTTTTAAAATATACTTCATTACCATGATCCTGAAGTAAAATATTACCTTCCTCAAGTTCTCCAAAGGTTGGATACTTTGCATACTTGCTGTATGCTACTAACGCGCGCCACATCTGAGTACCGCGTTCATATTCAACCACAATCTTATCATTAAGATAGTGAATTACCTTATTGTTTTTCACTACAATTCGGGCCGTGTTAAAATCCGATTTGCGAAAAAACTTATCCGAAGGTGCTGCAATAAGATCATACAAAGAACCGAGCGTACGATTTCCTGCCACACCTAACTTTGCGTCCGGATGTACTTTATCATCCAGAATCTGAAACTCGCATCCGATAGAAGAACCCTCTCCCTTGTTAAGTTCCGTGTCAACAAAATATTTAATGCCACTATTGGCACCATCCGTAACTTTAAAATCAACCGTCAATTCAAAGTTTTTATATTTTTTAACGGTTACTATATCTCCTCCATTTGTAGATTCTGCACCTTTTGCATTTACTACTTTTAACATACCATTCTCAATGACCCATCCGTTTTCAGGGAAGGAAGTAAGTTTGGCACCTCTCCAGCCTGTTGTTGTTTTGCCATCCCACAAAAGTTTCCACCCTTCCTTTTCTTCCGCTGCTGAAATTGTATTATCAATACAATTTTGCTGGTACATGTTAGGGTCAATGGGTGTTTGGAATTTCTCAACATCCTTGATTATGATCTTAATATTTTTCCATTGTATGGTTTTGCCCTCGTCTTCAGGTTTGTAAATTTCATGAACCTGCAAGGCAATAAAACCGGATGCCGCTTCGGGTAAATTATCAATGATACTTGAACACGCTACGCCATTCAACCATGTTCGTACAATTGTACCAATTGCTTCTATGCGAACATGATTCCACACACCTTTTTTAAAAGCAGGTTTCGCCTCCGGATTTTTTTCCATCGTATATAACCAACCTCTTCTGGCTTCATCGTAAATACCACCACTCCACGCTCTTGGAGATGGATCGATTTCGTATTGATAACCATGCACTCTTCCATTTTTGAATTCCATTTTACTTGAACTTCTAAACTGGATGCCAGAATTTAATCCTTCTTCAACTTTGTAATCAAGTTCCAGAATAAAATCTCCATACATTTTATCCGTTGCTAAAAACGTGTTTGGTGTTCCTGATTTAGAGGTACCGATAATCACACCGTCCTTTATTGCGTAATCCGCTGTGCCGTTAAGCTTGTTCCATCCCTTCAGGTTTTTACCATTGAAAAGGGTTTCCCACTTCGGTTGAGAGAAAACCGTGAGAGAGATAGTCGTTGCCAGAAGAAGCATTGTCATTCTTTTTTTGCGCATTCTATTTTGTTTAAATATTGGACACTATATTATTTTTAATACTGTTGATAGAACAAAATTCATTTATAATTCACTTATTCATTCAGCTTAAAATTCAAATAATCATAATTCATATTTCCATTCATAATCGTTTTTAAGGTAAGCACATGAATACCTTTTTTAAGTTTTACTCTGCCCAATTCATCAATACGGTTCCAGTGATGCCACTGGCGCCAGGCAATAGTCTCTTTTTCATTACGAGTTGATGTTATCAATAAATCATCGCTAAGTTTTTGTCCATCCAACTGTAAAGAAATACTCCCATCACCGCTTGCGGTATACATTATCTCTACAAGGTACTCACCGCTCTTTTTGACATTGACGGTATAGTTAATCCACTCTCCGGGTTCTGTCCAGCCTACATATAACTGATCCATTTGAGGTTCTACTTTATTAAAAGGATTATTATCAATATCTCTCGCTTTCGTGTAGGAGATATCAACACCTTCATTCATTCTGAATTCATTTAAGAAAGTTCCATTGGCTGGATTGAGTTTGCCGCTGCCATTGTTAACAGTGTCTGTATCATGAAATGCAATCCCTTCTCCTCCGAGATCATACCATTCGCATTGAACTTTTCCAGGTATTTGTTGAGGGTGGTTATTCCAAGCCTTTCCTTTAGAGTGTTTACGATTCTTTTTTGGATTCGACACGGTATCGACAGCGAAGCACTCATTAAATTGTACGGTGTTATCTGAAAAGTTGGAAGTACTGCCCAATTGGCCAATTGAAATCAAGAAAGGTATCCAAAGAAAACAGATGGCGGTATTTAACATTTTATTTTTCATTCCCTGCGTAAATTAATATTGCATCAGTCAACCACGACTTCAAATTTGTCAGCTAAATAATCAGTGGAACTTCCACCAACCTGCACTTCAAACTCGCCAGGCTCCACAATTCGTTTCATATCCAATCCATAATACTGAAGTTTATCAGCTGTGATTTCAAAAGTTATTGTCTTGGTTTCTCCTTTATTAAGAGAGACTCGAGAAAAATCTTTTAGTTCGTGAATCGGTCTGGTAACTGAACTCACTATATCACGAATGTACAATTGAACAATTTCCTCGCCTTCCCGATTGCCGGTGTTTGTTACGTCAATTGAAACATGAACTGATTCGCCCGCTTTAATTTTTTTAGTATTGAGTTTCAGATTGGTGTATTTATATTGGGTGTAACTCAATCCAAATCCAAATGGATATAAAGGTGAATATTCTCCAGTGATGTAAGGACTTTCATGCACATAGGGCTTGCTATTATAATAGACTGGAAGTTGTCCAATGTGGCGTGGAATGGTAACTGCCAGTTTACCACTTGGATTTACTTTTCCAAACACAATATTAGCTACCGCAGTACCTTGCTCCTGACCGAGATACCAACCCTCAAGAATAGCCGGTGCCTTTTCAGCTAAATAATTTATGGATAATGGACGACCATTAATCAGTAATACTGCAGTTTGTTTGTTCAAATCAAAAATGGCTTTTGCTAAATCATTTTGTCGTCCCAGCAGATCTAAATCAAAACGATCACCGGTATGATTCTTCCACTCTTCGCGACAAGTCAATTCATTGCCACCCATTACCAACAAAACTGCATCACACGTTTTTGCTAACGCTATTGCATCGGCAATTCTTTTATCTTCGGCTTCAACCGTTTTATCAACCGCTTTAATGGTGACATCATTTTCATAAATCTTGAATCCCTCTGAGAATATAACGTCAAATTTACCTTTCCCGTAGGCGCGCAATCCCTCAAGAATACTTATCCCTGGTGTGCTATCATTTGAGTACGTACCATAATGCACTTCATTAGCATTCGGGCCGATGACTGCCAGACGTTTAATTTTTGATTCCGCAAAGGGCAAAGTATTATTTTCATTTTTCAAAAGGATCATTCCTTTCTCAGCTGCCTGCCGAGCAATTTGACGATGCTTCAATTTGTCAGCAGTCTTTTCCTTTTCATCAACAAACTTCAGATAGGGATTCTCAAATAAACCCAGTATGAATTTATTTCGAAGCACTCGTACCACAGCGGAGTCAAGTGTAGACTCTTTTACCTTTCCCGATTTTATCAAATCGGGTAAATACCGAAAGCAATAATCCTTCCAGCTACTGGGACATTCAAAATCCATTCCGGCATTAATCGATTTCATTCCTGCTTCCTCCTGATTCAAACTTGCATGTTGCCGTGAAACCATTCTGTTCACGGCATCATAATCTGATATTACATATCCTGTAAAACCCCACTCACCTCTCAGTACATCGTTAAGTAACCATTTGTTGGCGTGATTTGGAATGCCATCAATTTCGTTGTACGATGCCATGACGGTTCGCACATTTGCTTTTTTCACCGCCATTTCAAAAGGATAAAAATGATTCTCCCGTAATACGCGCTCTGACAAATTAGCGGGTGCTAAATTTGTTCCGCCCTCGGGTTGTCCGTGACCTGAAAAATGTTTCGCGCAGGCAATCAAGTGATTTTGATCAATGAAGGGAGAACGACCTTGCAATCCGAAAATGGCCGCAACGCCCAGTTGAGCAACATGGTAAGGATCTTCACCTAGCATTTCATCTGATCGTCCGAACCGAGGATCTCGCAGCAAATCGATTACTGGTGTCGCAGCATGCGTGGTGCCGTAACTGCGCATCTCTTTTGCAACTGCACTAAAAACAGATTCAATCAAAGTCGTATCCCAAGTGCTTCCTAACAAAGCAGAAACTGGAAACACGGTTGATTGGTCTTCATTCCCAACAAACCCATGACAGCCTTCTGCATTTGAAATGGCAGGAATACCGAGTCTAGTTTTCTCCATAAAATATCTCTGAACGGTATTGAATTGCGTTCGGTAACTTTCATCACCCATCCGAACATTAAACTGAAGAAAACCAATTCCATTTTTAACGGTATCACCTAGCGCGGCAATTACTTTATTTAGATCAGATGGTTTACTTACATCTTTCTTGGGATGCCAAATGTCGATCTGCCTGCATTTCTCTTCGAGGGTCATGCGCGACAAGAGATCTTTTACCCGCTGTTCGATCGGGAGTTCTTTCTGTTTATAAGCGGGAAGTGTATTTTGAGACCAAGCCATGCTGGGCATTATTACGAACAGTGCTCCGGTAATAAATCTTATCATTGTCATTTCATTCAATCTATGTTAGTCGATTCTATTTCTATTGTCCGCACCGATGCATGATCACAAAGTGGATCAGCATTTCATTCAATCAATCTTACTCTAATTGCAAATGCTTCTTGTGGATTTTTTATCATCAGCTGACTAATTTCAGTATCTGCAAAACCACGCTTTTTTAGTTCAGGAATTAAAGCGCTGAAAATTGCCTCATACTCCCGAATGGCACCACCTCTCGGAAAAGAGTTGCCATCATGCGAAAGCAGAATTTTATGCATCAGTTTTTTAGACCTGAATAATTCAATCATTTCAACATACTCCATCACATTCGATACCTTCACGCCATCCAATGAAATCCAGCCACCCATTAACGCTGCCTTCTGCAACAACTCCATATCTTTAACCTGATTGGCATGCGCCCAAACCCATGCACTGGCGCTAATTTTTCTGTCGTTTAGAAGTTTGATTTGTTCTTTAGCTGCAGCGAGATTGTTACCCGTGTGCACCACCATTGTTAAACCGGTTTGCAGGTGCGTGAGAATTCCAGCCTTAAATAATTTTAAATCAATTTCAGAAGGAGTACCAGCATCAAACCCAAGCTTGATAAAGCCGGGTTTTATACCGGTTCGTTCAATTCCATTGTTAAACTCAGCAATCCATATTGCTGCTATTTCTTCCACCGTAGCATTCTTTACGAAATCAGGAACGTAGTAGTCATTATGCGCACCGTAAAAACCGGTGTTGGTAATAATCTGTATTCCGGATACTCTGGAAAGTAATTTCAACATCGATACATTTCTTCCAAAATAGGCTGCTGTGCAATCGAATATGGAAGAAACACCCAGCGCTTTGATTTTGCTTAGGTATGGAACGACTTGTTTAAAGAGTGCGGCACTATCGTATTTTGAATCAGCACTTGGCGGTGAACCAAAATTGGACATGATGTGCTCATGCGTTAAAGAAAGATTCAAGTTTTGTATAGACGTCTTCCCATTCACGGTATAAATAAATCCATCTTGTCCGCATACCCGACAAGAAACAAATACCAAGAACACAAGAAAAATCCTATTCATGC
>DAIQPD010000091.1:0-15885 GCA_036787535.1 Chryseolinea sp. | reverse complement strand
TATGATTTGGTGAATAGGTAAGTCGTAAATGAAATCTGGCTTTCAATGTGAAGGCAAGTTTTCTCCACTTTGCCATATTACCATTAAAGATAAAATCATCTGCAGCAGGAGTGATGGTAAGATTTTTATCGGTCTCATCAATATCACTTATAGCTCCATCTAGTAATGCTTGCAAACCTTCATAAATACTTTCTTGTGGATCGTATTTAGGTTTAGGGAATTCATCCGCTCTCAATGCTTCTGAGAAAGGTGCGTTTCCATACAAGTCAGTTACAATACTCATGTTCCATGCCCAGATAATTTTAGCGATGGCAGAGTAATTAAGTGCATTGCTTTCTTCTGCTTTTGCTATTAGTACTTTACAGTTTTGCATTATCTGCGGATAAGCATAAAATGTCCATAGATTATTGACATCATTTTCCGTTACCTGATAATTATCATAATGTGGTAATACCGCATTATAGGTAGTTTGTTTTATCCAGGTGTTGGTTACACGAACCGGATACCCACCAATTACTTCGAACGAAAAGTTTGCAAGAATACCGGTTAACAAAAGTGGCTCTGAAACTTTTGTCGGATTATTAGGATCGGTATTTACATCAAGAAAGTCGCTGCAAGATGTTGTTATTGAAAACATTGCAACGAACAATATGAGGGATATTAATTTTGTGTTTTTCATAATCATATTTTGTTATGGTTAGAAAGTAAGGTTTACGCCAAACGTCATGCTTCGTGTGCCAGGTGTAACACCGTGGTAAAAGCCCTGGCCATTTCCGTTTCCGCCCAGACTTCCTTCAGGATCCCAATAGGAGAAATTACTTTTGATGTATAAATTTCTACCTACTGCTGAGAAATTAACAGAGGTAAACGGTGTTTTGCTCAATAGGCTGGATGGTAGCGAGTATGAAAGTCTAAGTTCGCGTAGCTTTATGAAGCTGGCATCTTCTACAAATAATTCTGTATTAGAAGAATAAAAGTTCTGATAATATGTTTGATCTTTTACAACTGGAATATCATTCTTTTCATAAACGGGTTTGTCCTGAGCATCTGTGCCAACTTGCCTTACGCCTTTCCATACGGTTACTTCTCCGCGATCGGCAGTAACGGCTGATGTTCCATAGAACGTGGAATAGTATAAATCAAAATTTAAAATATCACCACCAATGCGAGCATCAAGCAACGCAGAAAGCGAAACCCCTTTCCATGAAATGGTGTTTCGTAAACCAGCTGTCCAATTAGGTTGAACATTTCCAATAGAACCAAGTTCCGCAGATGTAATGGGTAGTCCGTCATTTCCGATGATCAATTGTCCATCTTCTGTACGTTCAAATTTGTCTGCCCATATTACACCATAACCATTCGTAACATCTGCTCTAATTTGTGGACTTGTAAATCCATAAAGGAAAATTGATTCTACGCCAGGAGCTAATTCGCCAACAGTTGTTTTATTTTTTGCATAGTTGAATTGAATATCCCAGGTAAGACCGTTTGTAAGTTTTAACGGAGTGGCAGTAAGGGTTAACTCAATACCTTTATTTGTTACTTCACCTACGTTAACAACTTTGTTTGTAAAACCTGTGGAAGGAGCAACAGGACCACTTAAAATTTGATCGTTACTTACCTTATTGTAAGCGGCTACGTCCAATCCTAAACGACCATTGAGAAATCTAAAATCTCCACCAATTTCAAATTCAGTAATCAATTCATTTCTTAATTGTGAATTGGCTTGAATCGGATTCAACTCGAAAGCATTTTGCCCTTGGGTAGGTACGTTGATATTACCTCGGGTTCCATCACTTGGATTAGAGCGAATAAAAGTTTGAGCAGTGTTGTAAGCAGGAGCCGTATTACCTGCCTGTGCCCAGCTCACTCGAAGTTTACCATATGGAAGTGTATTGTTATTGGCAAGGAATGGTAGTTCAGTAAATACAAACCCTAACGCAGCGGATGGATAAAAGAAACTTCTATCCGTTGATGGCAACGTTGAAGACCAATCGTTTCGGCCTGTTAAATTAAGGAACAGCATACCTTTGTATTCCAAATTTGCCTGCCCAAAAACACTGGTTGATCGAATCACCTGATCTATTTCATATCCTTGCACTGCGCTGGCATTCGAGATATCGAAGAAATCGGGAATGTTTAAGTCTGTACCAACAAGAAGATCTTGCTTCAGTGTTCTGCTATTAATGTTATTACCAAGAATAGCACTTACTCTAAAATCGTTACTAAGGTCTTTGTTAAAGACTAATAACAAATCATTATTAACCTGGCTATTACGGATTGTACTGGTGTACATCCTTCCCTTTGGAGTGCCGCGTGTTCCTACGTTTACCTGATCTTCACGTAAATCGGTATACGCATCTAACCCTACTCGATCAACGATACTAAAATTCGGATTAATCTCATACGTAAGTGATTGGTTTACGATGAATCTGTTTACATGACTGTAGTTCCCATTATTTTCAGCAAGCCAAAAAGGATTATTGTATGCAGTTGGGTGGTAGGTGTAGTACTGACCAGCCTCTGTATAATAATTTGTTACATCATGACTAATCGGCCAAAAATTTAATCCATATAAATAGTTTCGTGTGCCATTACCTTCTGTTAACATTTTGTTATAGGTATTTACATAGTTAATGGAGCCACTATATTTTAATTTTGGACTAAGAGAAGCATCAATCTTCGCCAGGAAACTATTTCTTTTAAAGTCGTTTGTTGGCACAATACCTTCTTCATCCAATCGACTGTATGAAAAGAGATAGGTAAACAGATCTTTACCTCCACTAATTGAAATATTGTTCTCCCATGATTTTCCATTTCTGTAAAAATCTCTACGTGGATCATATATTTTAGGAACGCCTATTGAATCTAATGTATATTGATCCATAGCATATCGGCTTGGTCCCCATGATGTAGAACCTTGTGACGCACCTGCTCCTCCAGGATTTGTGAGCGGATCCTTGCTTCTGAACCCACCTTGACCTAAAGGAAGTCCATTCTGATAACTTCCATTGATTCCCTGAAGATACTCATCCTGAAATCCTTTTATGATAGGGGTACTAACGGTATAGTTTGTCGTGAATGAAATGTTAGGAATTCCTGATGCTGATTTTTCACCCTTCTTGGTTGCAATCATAATCACACCATTCGCACCTCTTGAACCATACAGAGCTGTGGCTGCTGCTCCTTTTAATACTGTAACATTTGCGATGTTATTGGGATCGATGTCTGTTGCCCTGTTTGAACTTGTTCCGTTGAATAGTGAGCTTTCTGTTCCTGCATTACCCGATGTCGAACTGTTATCAATGGGTATACCGTCAACCACAAACAGAGGTTGATTATCTCCTGTTAAGGAAGAGTTACCGCGAATGATAATGCGAGAAGAAGCACCGGCCTGTCCGCCAGAAGAATTAATCTGGACACCTGCTACTTTACCTGCCAATGAATTGACAATGTTAGACTCTCTTGCGTTTACGATGTCTTTGCTCTGCACCGATTGAACAGCATAACCCAGTGATCGTTTATCACGCTCAATACCTACTGCTGTAACAACCACTTCGCCAAGCTGTGTAACATCTTGTGTCAACACTACATCAATTACCGATCGCTGCCCTACTTCAATTTCTTGTGAGGTAATTCCGATGAATGAAAATATTAATGTGCCTCCTCCTTCAGGAACAGACATAGCATATTCTCCATTTGCGTCAGTCACAGTACCAGAGGTGGTACCTTTTAATACAACATTGACACCGGGTAGTACAGATCCATCTTCTGCAGATGTCACTTTTCCTGTGACATTTCGTTGCTGTGCCATCACCCAAGGCAGGCAGAACAAGCAGATGATACTTGTTAGTAAAATTTTTTTCATGCGTTTTGATTTTTTGAGATTCAGAAAAAATGAACTCCATCTTCCAGAAAAAATTCAGAAAGATGTTAAATCAAAACTCGCCAATGCAGAGGCGAAAAAAATGACTTGAAATCAGGTATATTGAAGTGGTGGATATAACCCTTTAGACGTTAGTTATCGATAACATGAGGAAAATTAAGGCATAAAAAAAGCCCCTCGTCCAGGGGCTAGAGTCCTTCTAAAATTTTTCATTAACCTAAACTTAGTGAAGAAATTTCTATTGTATTGTGAAGAACGCCTCCACAAAGGTTATTGATTTTATTGTTTTTCAAATACCGCAAAGAAGATGATTTTATTAAGCTTGTATTACCGAATTAGAATCAGTTTTACCTTAGATCAATTTTTCAAGGTTAGCTTTTGCAATGGCTTCTGATTTACTATTCACCTGAAGTTTTGAATAAATATTTTTGATATGGGTCTTTGATGTTTCTTTGGAAATAAAAAGCTCTTCCGAAATTTGTGTATAGGTTTTTCCTTCAGAGATCAATTGTAGAATTTCAGTTTCACGTTTTGTTAATGGAGAATTTGGATTAACATGAAAATTATCAATCACCATTCGTGCAATTCTGCTGCTCATAGGTGCTCCACCTTTCATAATTTCTTCCAAGGCAGATAACAACTCCATATAGTTTGAGCTTTTCGTTATGTAACCTGACGCACCTGCTTTCAACGCTTCAAACACCAGCTCACTGTCTTCATAGACAGAAACCATAATGACATCGATGTGCGGACTTTTATCTTTAATTGTTTTTGTACCCTGAATACCATTCATTCCGGGCAACTCAATGTCCATCAGAACAATTTCAGGTTTATCACGATGAAGGTTGGCTAGGGCATCTTCACAATTACTGTAAGCATTTACAGTCATGAATTTTTGTGAACTGTTTACAATCAATGTAAAACTATTGCGGATCTCCTGATCGTCTTCCACAATCATTACTCTTTTTTTAAACGGCAAGGCCATATTTTAATGTTTTAGTGAGTGTAAAAACCAAAACTATTTTGGTTCCCTGATTCTTTATGCTTGTTATACGTACAACACTCTTAATTCGGTCGGCTCTTTCGCGAATATTCTTCAGGCCATTTAATTTATCGATGTCACCCGTATAGAAACCAACGCCATCATCTTCCAGTGTAAGCTGAAATGATCCGTGCTCTGCGCGCTCAAGCCTGAACGTTACATTGTTTGCTTTCGAATATTTAAAAGCATTGGTCATTGCTTCCTTAAAAATAAGATTAGCCTCGCGACTAAAACCGTACGGTAATTTTATACCATCTTTTATCTCGTTATAAGCACGGAAGTTGATATCCTTTTCTTCAAAGAGCTTGTCACCAAAGTCGCGTATATGAATAAAGAGTTTTGAAAGCTCATCGTTTACCGGATCAATGGCCCAGATAAAATCGCGCGTTCCGGAATATAAATACTTTGCTGAGTCCTCTACCTTAGTGTATAAATCATGATGAGAGCTTCCGTTTTCCTTTGAATGGCCATTTGTTCCATTCAGTTTTAATAGACTTACATAATTAATAATTCGAGTAAGCTGATTTCCCATCTCATCATGAAAATCGCGGGAGATTTCTTTGCGCAATAACTCTTGCTCTCTCACGCGAATACGTTCAGTTGCAATAACACGGTTTGCACGCGACTTAATGCGCAGATATAAAATGAGGATAATGAGTCCTATTAAAAACACAATCATACCTATAATGAAAGAGGCGGTTTGATAAAACGGAGCTTGTATAATAAATCGATACGTAATCTCTGATGTGGACCAGCTACCCTGTTTGTCAGTACTTTTAACATGAAAGATATATTTACCTGGAGGAAGATTGCTATAGGTTACTTCACTGACAGGGGAAGTTGGCGACCAGCCCTTATCGAAGTTCTCAAGAAAATATTGAAACCGAACTGACTTTGGATACCGCTTATCTACTCGATTAAAATGAAAGGTAATGTGATTTTTGTCTGGTGGAAGATTTGGAATAAAGGGAAGGTTATAGGATCCATAAACACTATCGGCATAATCATGTAAATCAAACTGATCAAATAAAAGCTGAATATCTGTAAAGTGAAGATCAAATGATTTTTTGTTATGCTTCTCCACATCATTGAACTGGTATAAACCATCTATCAATCCAAAATATTTTTCATCACCATTAATATAGAAAGCATTTTGATTTGACTCCACTCCAGTTAACCCATTGTCATATCCATAATGTAAATTCTCTGCGATGTCAAATGAATCGTTCAACCGTACTCGGGTTATTCCTTTTTCGGTACCTACCCAAAATACATCAGCAGAATCTGGAGCAATAAAATAAATAAAATCAGAGACAAGGCCATCGCGTGTGGTAAGTAATCTCTTTGACATCGTCTTAGGATTAAAGACTAAAATACCAGAACCTCCCGTTCCAACTAATAATAAAGAATCACGATAAGTCTGAATAGTAAGTACTGTTGCATTCTCCATTCCAGAGACAGAAACATTGGTGGCTTTGCCTTGGCTAAAAATATTGAGACCAAATTCATTCCCAATAAATAGCTTGTTATGATAAGGCGAATACTTCATGGCCATTACGAAGTTTGATGTAAGGCCATTTTTCATGGAATACGATTTGAACTTCTGTCCATCATAATAATTTAAGCCGCCATTAGTGGTTCCAATCCATAGCCCTCCTGAATCGTCAGGTTGAAGATTTATAATTGAACTGCTTGACAATCCGTCCTCGCGCGTCAGCCAATGAAAAGTATCACTTCCTCGATCGTATTTTCCTAATCCATTCATACTACCGATCCAAACAGTACCATCCTTTGTTTGGGTAATTGTATTTATAGCATTTCTATAAGGTTCATCTTTATTTAGATAGGTAGATATTTTGCCTTTATGAATTTTCCATAAACCTTTTGTTTGTGATCCTAACCAGGTTGCACCTTCATGATCCTTATAGATAGCCATCACTGCGCGAAGGTTGTCTGAACTGCATCGATCAAAGTCTTGAATAAAATATTTATACAACCCCATACCATTGGTGGCAAACCAGGTATTTCCTTCATCGTCAAGAAAAACCTGATTCACTTCTGTGTCGTGCAAAACAGTATCCACTTCATGCTTTGATCCGATGAAAGATTCCTTCAACAAGTTGTTTTCGTTGCGTGTCCAAAAAACGTTAGCCACGCTATCGAACATTATAATATGGTTTTTGATATCCAGGTTTCGCGGAACAAATTCTTTCTTATTTTGATCTAATGAGAAGTATCCGCGATCAGTCGTTATCCATACTTCATTTTTATAGTTGAATACATTCTTTAAAAAACCAAAAACTCCCTTGTGACTTAATTGATAATCCCCTTCGTTCCCACGTATAATAAACGAGCTGTCACTCATGGAAAGTAACACCTCACAGGTGGGCATTTTATGAACATAGTAAAGTGTATGCTTTTTGTTTTTGGTGACAGGCTTACACCAATAGTAAACAGAGTCATTATAGATTTTACCAATTTGTCCCATTCCGGATGTAATGAAGAGCGAATCGTTATACTCAAACATCCGCTTAATACGTTTTGCATTTGCCGGGTTTCCGGGTTGCTGGAATTTTGTAAAGGTTGATCCATCAAACTTTGAAATGCCGCGAGGATGGACGATCCACAAATTTTGTTTGCTATCTAATTTAAGGTGGGTAATGATGTTGCTTTGTAACCCATCAAGTGTGGTGTATATCTTAAACTGATTTCCGTCAAAACGTGCGAGACCACCACCATGAGTTCCGATCCACAGGTATCCATTATTATCTTCCAACATAATGTTTACTTGCGATTGGGGGAGACCATCTACCGCCTTGTAGTTACGCAATGAATATTGACCAGGCTGAGCAAAGCCAGTTGATGCTATGAATAGCCAAGAAAGGATTGAAATGATAAAAGCCCTCATACCCACAGTGTCCGCAAAGTAAAGTATATCGTACGATTCTGGAATACCCCGTGTTACGGCATATCCCGTGAACTGTTTTGTATCAATTAGGCTAACGCAATTGTCTTTATTTGTCGTTGTTATTTTGGAAACAAATGAGTTGAACGGGGCAATATTTTGAGTTCGACTATTCTCCAGATACCATTTGAAAAATTGGCTTCTTTTCAAACGACTGGTTTGGATCGATGTCTTTCAAAAATTTGGAATTTTGCTCCAAAAACTGATTATAATGCATAGCAATAATATCGTATTCTTCACGATAGGTAATTACGCGCTGATCGGCCAGCCGAACGTCATCCGCTAGTTTTTGCAATGTGGTGTTATAGGTAAATTCGGTTCTGGATTCTGCCAGGCTGATTAATTCGCTTATTAAGGCGTTAGAAGCAAAATCATATTCTTCTACTACATCAGGATTGGCCATCGATTTTTGTGTATACCGTAAGTGCTTGAGTTGTTCCAATTGATGTTCGTAAGAGGTAAGGACATCCTTGTCTGTAAAATTGGTAATCATTAATTCGTGAACCATGTTGTGCATGGCCAGAATCTTTTCATTGTCATCATGTATCATCATGTTCCAGGCCTGGAGCATACTATCTTGAATGGCCAGATAGTAATCTGTAAGTGAATCGACCTTGGTAAAAGTGGTATCGTTGCTTACCGTTTTTTTTTCACCACAACCAATTATCATCGCACTAAAAACCACAATGCAGACAGGAATCAGAAATTTCATAGTTTGAATTTTGACTTCAGAGTTCAGAACGGTACAAAGAAAGAAAATGTTAGTTGTGTTTTTGCCGATTTGTAAGATATGTAAGTTTTTTGAAGAATTACAGGGGTTTAAACTGCTCGAAAGCTTCTTTGCAGTCGTGGCAAAAGTGGATTGATCTACAGAGTGTGGGGCCAAAGGGAGTTCTCATCTCGGTGTTATCACCATCACACCGCGGACACCGGGCTTGTTCCAGTATTTCCAGATCAGTGAATAATGCATTTGAGGGTGGAGGAGCCAGGCCGAATTCTTTTAAAGCTTGCTTTCCCTTAGTTGATATTTTGTCTGATGACCAGGCATCCCGAAAATTCACCTCAATACTTACCTCTTCTATGCCTTTGTTTTTGAGCACTGCAGCAATTTCCTCTTTCATGATGTCGAGGGCGGGGCATCCAACAAAGGTTGGTGTCATTTCAATATGTACGGCACCTTTCGTAATCGTCACATTTGTTATTATACCCAAATCCACTAACGACAATACCGGTATCTCCGGATCTTTTACCTCTTCAAGCCAATTGTAAATTGTATCGGTCGTTAGCGTTTTCATTTTCAGGAATAAACAATGTCAAATGACCCTGGAATAATTTGATTGAGATGATGTTTCAAATGCCGAACATAATCTTCTGCCAGGAATTGAAGTGAGTTGAATTTTACTTCGGTTTTACCTGTATCCGATACCTTCAAATAATTTAGCTCGTTCATTTCCATCAGTACACTACAAATCTGGCTATTCATTAATACCCAAAATTGAATGACATCTTCTTTTTTAGCGGATTGATAACCATTTGCTTTTACCCAAAAATCCTGATCGTAAACAATTTTTGATGGCGTTGTTTCATATTGCCCACAAATAAACCTGCGAAGATTATTATGTGCTGAATCAATTAAATGCCCGAGCACTTCCTTCTTGCTCCATTTATTTGGCAATGGCTTAGCCGTAAAGTCAGCATCCGATATTTCGTTTATCTTATTTCTGAATTGATCGATGATGTTGTCTAATTCCTGAACTGTATTTTTCATCGTTATTAAACCATTAACTTCGAACTTCAAACCTTGAACTTTAAAACTTTTCTACCACTCCGCCCCCGGATCAATCCGAAACACTTCAGACATTTCGTCCACCAAAGGTTGAAGGTGCTCGCTGTGTTTTCCTGTACGTCCACCGAAGACCGGTATGGTAATTTTTAGATCGGGTAAAGAAAGATTGGTTTGCTGAATAATTTCTTCCACTTTTTTTACCCATCGTTTTTGCAATTCTTTCTCACCTTCAAAAATACCTGCTTCTATTATTTTTTTTTCAAAAGGAGACTCTTCAAAAATTCCGAGTGCGTAGGGGAGGGCTTCGTTTAAAGATTTTTGTAATCGCGAAATACTTTCTTCAGTAGCGGATCCCAATTGCTTTATCCACGTGTTGGCATGTAAGGTATGGTAGCGCAGCTCGCCTCTTATTTTTCGAGAAAGCTCAGCCAAGGGTTGATATGACGATTGACTCAACATCTCAAAACGAATTGCTTCGGATGTATCGAAAAGAAAATGACGGATTAAACTAAAATCATATTCACCGTTAGGTAACTCAACAAGAATACAATTATGAAATTGATTTGCAGGCCGCATAAAGGCCAGCGTGTCGGGCACTTGTTCGCCTAGTTGATGAAGGATCGTGTACATCGCTTGGCTATGTCCTACCTTGTCTTGTGCCATTGATGAGAAGGCAATATCTTCTTCTAACAATGGACCGAAGCCAGTCCACTCCGAATTACGATGACCAAGAATGAGTTGATCATCAGCAATTTTATATAGAAGTTCTTTTAGCGCGAGATTAGACATGAGTAGCTAGACATTAGTATTGAGACGTGAGTATTTAGACATTGGATTCTTTGATTCTTCGTTCTAAAAATGAAGAAAGTTTTTCGCCTCCTTTATAATCCGCTGCATCTCGAAATTTCTTTTCAGGTAAGGTAAGCCACAGCTCTTTTTCTTCATCGGAAGTAAACCGGATATCATTTGATGCAACAGACCAAATGTTAAATACCTTGCCTGCGTTAAGTTGATTCTTTGCAACTGACATTGCCTCCTGTGGTGTTGATGCCTTTACGGATCCAACATGTACATGTTGCTTGCCGCGCTTTAGTAAATGATAAATTTCGAAACTTCTTTTTTCTTTTGATTGATCTGAAACATTTTCAACTAAATCATATGCGTTTTGATCTCTCTCTGTGATAGGCGAAACATAAACGTTCCGGGTATCCACTACATAAAGGGATGTGCAGGTGAATCGTCTGGTAAAAGTTTCTTTGGCTAGTATGTAAGCCATTTCAAGATTTGGAGCATGCAATGCACCTTCATGCTGAAATGGCTTACCTTCCTTCGGCTGAACAAAAACTTCAAACGTTCCGAATTGATCAAGTTGTTCTTTGTCCTGAATATTTTGTGGATTACCTATTTCAGGAAGACGATTTACCCGTGGATCGAGTGAGTTCATAATATTGCTTCCTTCAAATTAGAATTATCTTTTTTATGCTAAGGGCATTACATACTTCATCGCTTTCGTTAGCAAAGCCTCTCTTACCCACTTACCTCTTTCTTCCGCAATGCGTCTTACTTCCAATCGTTCCTTGTTGCAAGGGCCGTCACCGTTGATAACTTTTTTAAACTCTTCCCAATCGGGTTCAGTGTATTCCCAACGATTTGTTTCTGTATTTTTTTTCAAATTGGAATCAGGAATGGTAAAACCAAGTTCCCAAATTTTAGGAACATACATATCCAGGAATTGATTTCGTGTATCATCGTTGGTTGACATCTTCACTTTCCATTTCATCAACACTTCTGTATGTGCAGAGATTTTATCCGCTGGCCCGAAGAAATGCATCATGGGTGCCCACCAACGGTTGATGGCTTCCTGAAACATATCGCGTTGCTTTTGTGTGCCCGCGGCTAAATAGATTACGCAATGATGTCCATACTTTAAATGAAAAGATTCCTCTGCGCAAATTCTTTCGAGTGCACGGCAATATGGACCATAACTACCTTTCGCATTCGCTAATTGATTGACAATGGCACCGGCATCAACTAACCAGGATATAAAACAGCAGTCTGCCCAGGTAAAGGTGGGGTAATTAAAGATGTTTGAATATTTCGATTTTCCGGTGATGAGATCATCAATCATTTGCTCACGCGATTTTCCAAGAGTTTCGGCTGCGCTGTATAATAATTGAGCATGGCCTACCTCATCCTGAACTTTGGCCATCAATGCCAGTTTGCGTTTAAATCCGGGAGCTCGTGTAATCCATGTTCCTTCCGGGAGTGCACCAATAATTTCACTGTGTGCATGCTGCTCAATCATTCGGATCAATTGCTTGCGATAGAGGTCTGGCATCCAATCGGCTGGTTCTATCTTTTCGCCTCTTTCAATGCGGGCTTCAAACGCAGCAAGCAGTATCGGATCTTCCTGTTTTAGATGGTCCGTTTTGATTCCTTCAAATGTATTTCCACCACCGTACATAGTATTTACGATTTAAGATTTGGGATTTACGATTGAGCAATAAAAATCGTGAATCGCTTCTAATTGAGGCGATTTACAATTTTAAAACGTTTGAACCAAACGATTGTTAGTAGAACTACTAGGAAGTCCTCTTCAGTCCATTTACAAGCATATCAGCCAATTGAAAACCCAATGCGGTTGGATCGATGGCAGAATCTGGATCGTACCACATCGGCATCCAGTTAAGGGAGGAAAATAAGGTCATTACGGCAAGCTTGGTATCAATTGTGTTTTTGAATTCACCAGATTTTACGCCTGATTCGATAATGGCTTTAAAGCGGTTAATGTAATTGATTCGCAATAAAAGAAAGTCGCGTAAAAAGGGTTGGCTTAGATGGCGATGCTCATTCATAAAGACGGCTGAAGCAGTTAAGTCTTTCGCCATTACTTGTATGTGAGCAATAATTCCATTTCGAAGTTTATCAATAGAAGAGACATTTTGTTTTTCAACTTCCTCCAACGATTTTCTGAATTCTGATGCCATATCAAAACACAGACTTTGAAGAATTTCTTCTTTCGATTTAATGTGGGAGTACAAGCTCGCGGCTTCGATGCCTAAGAGTTGTGCGAGGTCGCGCATGGATGCTGCAGCATACCCTTTGTCTTTAAACAGTTCGGCAGCCTTGCGGATGACTTGTTCCTTTCGCGTTAAGTTAGTTGTAGGTTCCGACATAGATGATAAATAGCTAAAGGTAAAGAATTAATCTGATAGGTAAGTTCAGATTGACCAAAATCATGTTATAGGTATTCTTCAATCCAAAATGCCTTCATAAAAAGTAGAAGGAAGTGCTTACATACAAATGTTCGCTTTACTGATCCTTGGTTAGGTAGCTCAATTCTCTATTGAGGATTTTCGAATCGATCTGTTTTTCAAAAAAGGATACAACACAACGGCTGAAAGGATTATTAAAGTACCAGCGTAAAAATTACCACCCATTTTTTCTTTCTCCTTAAAAATAATAACGGCCATAATGATACCGTATACAGGCTCCAGATTTAAAGTAAGCTGAATAAAAAACACACTCAGCTTCTTCATAAGTTCAACGGCTTGCGAATAAGCATAGACCGAGCAGGCCCCTGCCAGAAGTATAAGGTATATCCAGTCATTAAAAGAAGGGACGAGTTGCAATGTATGATCAACAGCCCATGTGTTTTTATAGATTGGAAAGAATAAACCAATACCGATAAAAACGCCAATCATTTCATAGAAGGTAATGGTATATGAATCAATTGTCCTTACCAGTTTGGAATTGAAAACAGAGAATAGAGCCGCGGTGAAACCGGCCAATACACCTATGAATAATCCGAGTTTGTATTGAAAATCGAAAGAGAAAATAATATACAATCCAAAGATGACCACAAGACCAAGGAGCAACTCAAATTTTTTAATCCTGCTTCGGTTAAAGAGAGGCTCAAGTAAAGCAGCCCATAACGAGTTGGTGGCAAATCCAACTAAACTGACGGAGACATTTGAAACCCGGGCAGAGCCAAAAAAAGCAACCCAATGCAAAGCAACAATAAAACCGATGCCAATGAGTTTGATGAGTTCTGATTTGCTCACCTTAAAATTTCCGCGAGCAAAAAGAATTAAGATGGCAATTCCGGCTACAGAAAGTATGGATCGAAAGAAAACCATTTCCATAGCCGGTAGAGAAATAAGCTTTCCGAGTATAGACGAAAATCCCCAAAGAAAAACAATGAAGTGTAATTTGAAATAGTCGTTTCGGGTAGCCATTAGCGGGGAACAAATTTGTACATCAAGACGGTGATGATGCCAAAAGTAATATTTGGAATCCAAACGGAAATCTCTGGAGGCAATGCGCCATTTTCAGCGAACGTTCGGAACAAGGTGAAGAAGATGATAAACACAAAGGATAGAGCGAAACCCAGAGCTATCTGAAGCCCTGTGCCACCGCGACTTTTGCGTGATGAAACAATGGCACCCATAAAAACGAGAATGAAAATTGAAAATGGTGAACTGTATCGCGTAAATTTCTCTACCTCATAAAGCTCAATACCTGTCGATCCTCTTTCTCGTAAAGTATCAATGTATTCATCCAGTTCACTGATCGTCATACCATCATACTTTCTGTAATCGCTTTCAAATTCCTTTGGATGTATTACAAGAGTAGTGTCCATGGATACACCTTTTCTGGTAGAATCGCCATGCATTACAACTTTCTTACTTGTGTTTTCAAACCCAATGGATTCTGGATTGCTGGTTGTTTCAAAAATGGTATTTACTTTTTTGATTCTCCAATCCTTAAGTGTCCATTTTTGTTTGGTAGTATCCCACTCTATTCTGTTGGCAGTTAATTTTTCCATCAACTTATTGTCTTCAAATCGTTCCATGCTGAAATGATAACCCGTTTGATTGTGGTTATTATAACTCTGCATATAGAGGTAAACATTAGGAGCAACCTGAATGTGAATGTTTTTTTTATCGAAATAATATTTAGACTTCAGGTACTGTACTTCAAATGCCAACCTCGATTTTGTTGCGTTAGGAATAAGCCAGCCTGTTAAGAAAAAACTAGCGATTGCAATAATGGTTGCCCCAATAAAAAAAGGAAAGAGAATGCGCCTGAAACTAACTCCACTGCTTAGGATAGCAATGATTTCAGTGTGGCCTGCCATCCGTGAGCATACATAAACAACGGAGATGAAGAGTGTGATGGGAGTAACTAACGTTCCAATCCATGGAATATAATCGAGATAGTATGAAAATATTTGTCCGGCTGATAGATTGGCTTTCGCAAAGCCATCCATCTTATCGGTCAGGTCGATCATGGTAATCACCGCCAATAAAATCAACACCACAAAGAAGAATGTAGTGAGGAATGACTTGAGAATATATTTATCGAGAAGCTTCATGTGTTAATGTCCACAGTCCACGGACAACAGTGGTCTGTCGACAGTGGACTATTGATTATTCTTATAATCGTTGAGAAACTATTTTCACCATTTTGTTTTTCCATTCCACGAAAGTGCCGTCCTGTATTTTTATCCTCGCTTGCTTTACCAACCAAAGGTAGAAGGTTAAATTGTGGATAGAAGCAATTTGCGCTCCTAAAATTTCTTTGCTTATGATAAGGTGTCTTAAGTATGCTTTTGAATAGAAGGTGCTGGCATATCCTCCAAGTGAAGCATCAATGGGTGACAGATCATCTTTCCACTTTTCATTTCGAATGTTGATGATACCCTCGGTTGTAAACAGCATTCCATTTCGGGCATTGCGTGTTGGCATAACACAATCAAACATGTCGATACCTAAGGCAATGCATTCTAAAATGTTTTCTGGTGTACCGACACCCATAAGGTATCGCGGTTTGTCTGCCGGAAGAATATTGCAAACCAAATCAGTCATGGCATACATATCTTCATGTGGCTCACCAACCGATAAGCCTCCAATAGCATTGCCCCATTGATCTTTTGAAGCGATATATTCAGCCGATTGTTGTCGTAAATCTTTATATACACTTCCCTGAACGATTGGAAAGAGCGCTTGCTCGTACCCATACTTTGGCTCAGTTGAATTTATCCGATCCACACATCGCGTAAGCCAGCGATGGGTCATGTGCATGGAGTCTTTTGCGTATTGGTATTCGCAGGGGTAGGGTGTACATTCGTCAAACGCCATAATAATGTCGGCACCGATGGTTCGCTGAATATCCATCACCCGTTCAGGTGTGAAGGTATGTTT
>DAIQPD010000090.1:0-15966 GCA_036787535.1 Chryseolinea sp. | reverse complement strand
TGCTTCACCTGGAGCATTTACTGCTTTACTTAAATAACTGATCCTTCGATCAGAATTTGTCATCGTTCCTTCTTTTTCAAAGTGCCCGGCTGCCGGAAGAATGAGATCAGCAAATTGTAACGTATCTGATTTTTTGGAAATATCCTGCACCACTACAAAGCGTGCTTTTTTCAATGCGGCTTCTGCGCGTCTTGTGTCTGGCAAACTTACTAATGGATTTGTGCAGACAATCCACACTGCTTTCAAATCACCGCACTCCAATGCTTCAAACATTTGCGTAGCGGTAAGTCCTGGTTTTGGTGAGATTGAATCAACACCCCAAAAATGAGCAACTTCTTTTCGGTGTTGTTCATTCCCTAGCAATCGATGGGCAGCAAGCATGGTGGATAATCCGCCTACCTCTCTACCGCCCATGGCATTCGGTTGACCGGTTAATGAGAATGGTCCTGAACCAGGTTTACCGATGTGACCAGTAATTAGGTTGAGACTAATCAGCGCGAAGTTTTTCTTTACGCCAATTGAGCTTTGATTAAGGCCCATTGCCCATAGCGAAAGAAATCCTTTTGATTCAGCTATATAGGAAGCTGCTTTTTTAATGTCGCCAACAGTTACATCACATTTCAATGCTGCATCTTCAATGCTTATTTGAAAAACAGAATCACGATACTTTTCAAACTCTTCGGTGTGCTTTGTAATGAAATCAAAATCTACCTCCCCATTTTCAATGAGCACGCGTGCAATAGCATTGTAAACATAAATGTCGGTGCCGGGTGTAATCTGTAAATGTAAATCGGCCAGTGCACAACTTTGTGTTTTGCGTGGATCGACAACTATAACTTTAATGTTCGGATTGTTTTGTTTGTGTGCTTCAATTCTTCTGAATAAAATCGGATGACACCAGGCTGGGTTGGCTCCGGCAATTAAAAAACAATCAGCCAGTTCAATATCATCATACGAAACAGGCACAGCATCTTCGCCTAACATGTTGGCATATCCAGCCACCGCACTGCTCATACACAGACGAGAGTTCGTATCGATATTGTTCGTACCAAGAAATCCTTTAACTAATTTATTGGCTATATAATATTCCTCCGTCAGGCATTGACCTGAAACATAAAATCCAACAGAGTCCGGACCGTGTTGATCGATAATAGACTTGAAAACCGCAGCAGCACGTTTCATGGCATCCGACCAACTCACGCGTTCATACGGATGATTCTTACTCCATCGCATTTCAGGATATAGTAATCTATCGCTTGTATCGCGCATGGCATAGTGCAAGTTCATACCTTTCGAACACAACATACCTCTGTTGGCAGGATGATCTTTGTCACCCTCAACGGAAATATTTCCAACGCGGTCCTTCTTCACAATCATACCACAACCAACTCCGCAGTAGGAGCAGGTTGTTTTGATGCTTTCTTCTTTATGTATCACCACACCTTTCTTATTTTCTCTTCTTTCATTTCCTCGGGCTGTGTCCTCACAGACCGAAATCTGATTTCAATGTTGTGGTCTGTGAAGACACAGACCACGGTTATGTTTTAATTTTTTAGTACTTGTCGAATTGAATTTATTAACACTTTACCTTATCCGTTTTAATGCTCAAGAAAATTTATCAAATGTCTTCGGTAATGGTAATAATCAGGATGCTCTAATACCTCCTTGCGAAAGCGAGGTCTTGGTAACGGGATGGAAAGTACATCACCAATTTTTGCTTTGGGACCAGAAGTCATCATGATAACACGATCGGCCAAATAGATAGATTCATCTACATCATGGGTGATCATGACTGCTGTAATTTTTTCTTTGTTCCAAACTTCCAACAATACACTTTGAAGTTCTGCTCGCGTAAGTGAATCGAGCATGCCAAAGGGCTCATCCAACAAAAGTATTTTCGGTTTCAATGCAAACGCTCTGGCAATACCCACACGCTGCTGCATACCTTGTGATAAATCAGAGGCTTTCTTGTTGAAGGCATTACCCAAGCCGACTTTATCCAAATAGTATTGACAGATCTCCAATCTTTCTTTTTTTGTTCCATGCGGAAATACTTGTTCGACACCCAACAGAACATTTTCAATGGCCGTCATCCACGGAAACAAACTTGGCGATTGAAATACAATACCTCGATCCGGTCCGGGTTGAGTGATGGGTTTGCCATCGAGAATAATCTCGCCTTTTGAAATTTCGTTGAGACCGGCAATCATGGTAAGTAAGGTAGACTTGCCACAACCCGAATGACCAATGATGGAAATAAACTCTTCTTTAAAAACCTGAACATTCAAATTTTCCAGTACGATATAATCACCCTTGGGTGTTGGATATATTTTTCCAACCGATCGCATATCAAGCATCACTTCGCTTTCACTTGTAGCTTTATGCGCTTTTGTCTCTTCGTTGATTAATACGTCCATCATAGTGCTACTCTTTAATTTAGAAAGTTGTTATGCAGCTCTTCTCGATTTCTTGAACGAGCCTGGCATAATCGGACTAAGTTTCGGTAATGTATAGGTTTCAGTTTTTGTAGTGCTGGTATCAGCATCCATATCCAGCAAATACTCAATTACCTGATTTCGAACTTTAATAAATTCAGGATTGTCATTCAATGCGGTCTTGTCGCGCGGTCGATCAATGTTAATTTTAAATTCAGGGCCAAGTGTTGCATTCGGACCAGGGTTCAAAGGGATAATTCTGTCTGCCATCAGAATTCCTTCATCAACATCATTGGTAATAATCAGTGCTGTCGTTTTATCTTTTCCCCAGATGTTTACAATTTCAGTTTGAAGTATGCCGCGGGTTATCGCATCCAATGCGCTGAGTGGTTCATCCATCAATAACATTTCAGGTTTCATTGATAATGTTCTCGCTAATGAAACCCGTTGCCGCATACCTCCCGATAATTCAGCAGGACGTTTATGTATTGCCGGACTTAAGTTCACCATATCAATGTATTTTTTGGCGTGGTCTATTCGTTCATTTTTTGTCCAGTGTGGATAGACTTCGTTTACGGCAAGCATCACATTTTGTAAAACCGTAAACCATGGAAGCAATGAATAATTCTGAAACACAATACCCCGGTCTTTTCCAGGACCAGATACTGGTTTGCCCTGAAATAAAATCTGACCAGAATCAGGAGTGATTAAACCGGCCATCATTTTTACTAAAGTTGTTTTACCACTGCCTGTAAAACCAACGATGGCGACAAACTCACTCTCTTCAATTTTGAGATTTATGTTTTGCAGAACTTGCGTTCGCGAAGCGCCTTCACCAAATCCTTTCGATACATTTTTTAATTCAAGTGCCATACGCTTTCGTTATGCTGCTGCTTTATTAAAACTTACGAGCTTCTGAAGTTCGACCATAATGCGATCGAGAATAAAGCCAGTTATACCAATCGTGAATACTGCTGCTATTATTCTTGCCAGCGACTGACTGCTGCCGTTTTGAAATTCATCCCAGATAAATTTTCCAAGACCCGGGTTTTGTGCTAGCATTTCGGAAGCAATCAAAACCATCCAACCTACGCTGAGTGAAATTCTTAGCCCTGTAAAAATCAAAGGAAGTGTTGCGGGTAATAAAACCTTAAATGTTTTTTTCAAAGGCGATAGTTGTAAAACTTTTGCCACATTGATGTAATCTGTACTTACTGAAGCAACACCCAACGCAGTATTAATTAAGGTAGCCCACATCGAACACAACGAAACCGTGATCGCTGAAATGATAAATGATTTCGGGAACATGGGATTACTTGAAACATACACGGCACTGACAATCATGGTAACAATCGGTAGCCATGCGAGTGGTGATACTGGTTTGAAAATTTGAATGAGTGGATTAAAAGCCTTCATTACCGTTTTGCTCAATCCACAAAGAATGCCGATAGGTAATGCGATCAACGATGCAATCATAAAACCCATGAACACTGTTTTCAGACTGGTGAATATCTGGTCGATATAGGTAGGCTTACCTGTGTACTGAATGTCTATTACTTTTGCATTTGGATTCGCTGCTAATTTTTCTGCGTTGCGCGAATCTTGCCGAGCATAAAATTCTGCAGCTTTCTCACGCTCTACTACATGAGCACGCCACAGTTCTTGAAATTGTTCAAGCACCATTCCTGGTCCGGGTATCTGCCCAAGACTGGTAGTGACTTGCCTCGCACTAAAAGACCATGCAAACAAAAAGACTACAATTGCCAATAGTGGAATCAACACATTCTTTGTGATCACTTTTAATTGTTCGCCTACGGAATCCCCTGAAAAGATTTTTACCAATGGAATTCCCCAGGTTAATCCAGGCAAGCTGAAAAATTTTATTGCTACTGTCTTCATATTCTAAATGTTTTAATGATCAAAAAATTACGGACATCTCTAAAAACTCTTTTCTTGTGACTTCATCCCTTCCCTTCTCCTGTTGAGCAGGACAAGCGGAAGTTTTTAGAGATGTCCTGAAGCAGAACTGAGAAATGCATTTTCAGTCCTGCTCTTTAAATAGTTACATAGTATCTTTTAATCCTACTTTCAATTTGTTTAAGTATCCAACTGGATCTTTGCCATCGTAAACAATGCCATCGATAAAATCACCTGTTGGTGTTTTATATCCGTCTGTGGTGGGTACTTCGCTTGCGTCCAAATGACCCTCCTTCACTAATTCATTTGCAGCCTTCAACCACACATCAGGTAAGTAAACTTTCTTCGCTTCACCAAAATACCAGTCATTATTTTTTGCTTCACCTATTTGTCCCCATCTTCTCATTTGCGTAAGGTACCAGATGCAATCGCTGTAATACGGATAGGTGGCATTGTGCCGGAAGAAAACATTAAAGTCAGGAAGTGAACGCTTGTCACCTTTTTCATATTCGAATGTTCCTGTCATACTGTTCGCAATTACTTCTGCATCGGCACCGACATATTCTGAACGCGAAAGTATTTCCACAGCTTCTTTACGATTCGCGTTTCCACCTTCATCTAACCATTTGCATGCGCGGATCAACGCTTTTGTTAACGCAATAAGTGTGTTTGGATTTTGATCAGCCCATGCTTTGCTTACACCAAATACTTTTTCGGGATTGTCTTTCCAGATTTCGTAATCCGTAATAACCGGTACCCCGATACCTTTAAACACAGCTTGTTGATTCCATGGCTCACCTACACAATATCCATTGATTGTACCTGCTTCCAATGTTGCCGGCATTTGTGGTGGTGGTGTAACAGAAAGTAAAACATCGGCATTCATTGTTCCGGTAATATCACCTGCTGTATAGTATCCTGGAGAAATTCCAGCCGCTGCAAGCCAATACCTTAATTCATAATTGTGTGTCGATACAGGGAAGACCATTCCCATTTTAAATTGCTTGCCTTCTTTTTTGAATTGTTCAATCACTGGTTTCAAGGCATCTGCTTTGATCGGGTGAACATACTTGCCATTCTCCATCGGAATGTTGGCTTTCATTTTATTCCACACTTCATTTGAAACGGTAATGCCATTTCCATTGAGGTCCATGCTCAGTGGTGTTACTACATCAGCCTTTGTTCCGAAACCAATCGTTGCTCCAATGGGTTGACCAGCCAACATGTGTGCACCATCAAGCTCCCCTGCGATAACGCGATCGAGTAATACTTTCCAGTTTGCCTGTGCTTCTAACTTTACATATAATCCTTCATCTTCAAAGAATCCTTTTTCTTTCGCAATGGCTAAAGGCGCCATGTCAGTAAGTTTTATAAATCCTAGCGTGAGTTCCGGCTTTTCAACTTCTCCTTTACTAATAGCTTCGGGTTGTACCAACTCGGTTGTGGATGCTGTTGATTTTCCTCCACAAGAGACCAGAATCGTAGCAGCTGTTAAAATACAAATGACTACTAATGTTGTGTATATTGATTTGATAAGTTTCATAGTGCGATCTGTTTAGTTTTCAGTTTTTGTAGTGAACAAAGTTGGCTTGAAGGAAATCATGACCCACGCCCATGAGGCCGCTTTGGGATCAGGTGTGTCCTTTAGAAATTCAAGTGACTCTGTATAAAACATTGTTGAGTACCCAACATTTAAAACAACACTAGGCGCTATGTTGAGTACATAAACAAAATCGAATTCAGTGCCCAATGTTGATGACATATCTTCGCTTGTCTCGGTTTCAATCTTAGTTTGTGATAAAAACTCATGCGCCTGAATAAGCAATGAAGACTTTGCTGATGTTTTGATTTTCGCTTTTGCGAAGAAATCAACAAGACCTTTATTCTTATGACCGCTACCTACATAGAAGTAATCCATGAATCCATAAAACTTATGATGGGTTCCATAGAGCGGGTTGAATGCTTCATCTTTATTTGCGGTTGAAGATTTATCACCAGTAAGATATTCTACTCCTATGGATAAATTATTTGGTTTCGCTTTCCAGAAGGTTGCATTCACCGCGAACATATAAGCGCCCAAATCTTTTCCGGTTTGATTTTTTCCAAACTGATAATAGGCATCATATTCTAATGAAGTACCTCCAATCATTTTTGTTCCGTACACGCCAATAGTTTGGGAGAAATTAACGGATGAATCTGCTGGCGATTGAACACCATTATTAATAAAAAGTGTTGATAAGGTAGCCTTCTCCCAGTCCTTATGAAACCATGCGAATTGCATCGTTTTATAATTTCCCTGAACGTTATAAAATGTACTGTTCAACTTTGTAGGTTCAGGCGTGGATGAATCCTGATTGAATGCTGCACCTACATGAAGTTTTGTAGTTTCTCCTTTGAACTCATATTTAACAAGATCGTGTGATCTTCCTTGTGCCGCCCAATCGAGATTACCGAGTATGCGTGTGTTGTCATAATCCAATTCCATTCTACCTAGTGTAAGCGCATGTTTTTCATTGAACTTGTACGAAGCCCAGGCTTGATAAATATTTTGTAATGACGGATCTGATTTATATATCTGTGTTACTGCACCCCAATTGCGCACATCCTGGAACGACATGTAAACATCAAATTTTTCTGATTTGAACATGGCATTCAATCGGGAGCGTTGTTCAACAAAAAATGCTGCATCAGCACCATCAGGCAATGGTTTTTTAAATCCATCTCGATATTCAGCACGTGGTCTTATTTCGCCTGACAATGTGAATTGAGCAAGTAGTCCTTGCATAGAACAAAGACTAAAAAGAAGGAGTAAAATTGGTTTACGTAATTTCTTATCCATAAATTTGAAGGTTTGGTGAAAACTAAATATTGTCCCCTGAAAGAATGTCGAAGTTCACAAGGGGACTTTTTTTGTAGAAACAATTACCTGGTAATCATTTCTGGTTGAGGTGTTTTTTTGATTGCTTTATCTTTTTGATATTTTTTAAGCTGCTTTTAATTCCTGTACAGATTCAACCTGAAGTATAGCTTCTTGTTTTTTGATTAATCCTAATGCAAGCGATACGAATGATACCGCGATTACCGCAATGCCAATGGTGAACAAACTATCCCGATACGAAACATCGTTCGATGCAAATAATAATCCTGCGAGAACAGCACCTACATTTCCACCCGCACCAACAATACCTGATACAGCGCCCATCGCTTTCTTGTTAATAAAGGGCACAACCGAATAGGTAGCACCATTTGACATCTTTAAGAATAATGCGAAGAGCAACATAGTGAAGATGGCCCACGGTAAAATGTCCATGGTGGAGAAGATCATTATGCCGATACCTTCCATAAAGAGAAAGCCACCGAGCACGAGAATGCGTCCTTTCAATCCAAATTTATTTCCTGCTTTATCACCAAAGATTCCACCCAGTGCGCGGGCAAAGATGTTCATCATGCCAAATGTGCCGGCAATGATACCTGCCTCTTTCAATCCTAAATTAAAGTTGTCTACAAAGTATAAGGTGGCGATGTTATCAATAGTGATCTCAATACCGAAGCATGCACCATAAGCAAGAAACAAAACCCAAACACGGTAATCTTTACAAGCACTCCAGAAACTTCCTTTTTCATCTGCTTTTTTAGCACGATAGTTAGGATCTTCCTTACGGAGATCCGAAAGATTCCCTTCTGGTGTGTCTTGTGTGAAGAAGTAGTATACAAAACCCATGGTGAGTAATGCAACACCGGGCACAACCATGGCATAGCGCCATGCATCAGCATTAACATAACCGAGTCCGACAAACGCTGAGAAAATCAAAGGCATTACAATGAGTGTTACACCACCGCCCATGTTGCCCCACCCAGCCGTTGTAGCATTGGCAGTGCCCACCACATTAGGAGCGAACATAACTGAAGTATGATATTGTGTGATGACGAATGAAGCACCAATGGCACCAATCGCTAATCGAAATAATAAGAAGCTTTCGTAACTATGACTGAACCCAATAAAGATAACCGGAAGCGATCCAAAGATTAATAATACGGAGTAGCAAATGCGAGGACCGATCTTATCACAAAGCCATCCCATCAATAACCTGGCAAAAATGGTAATGGAAACAGAAGCAATGATAATGTTGCCGATCTGCGCTTTTGTTAATCCTAAATCCTCACGCACAATGGGCATGAGCGGTGCAATACCAAACCAACCAAAGAAGCACAAGAAGAAGGTAATCCAAGTAAGGTGGAAAGTCCGCATGGGTACGGTCTTGAAATCCAGTAGATTGATTTTGGTCGCTTTTAATGAGCTCATCCTTTTTACGTATTTATTACGTAATAAAAGTAAGTAACTCATTTAATATATACGTAAAAATACGTAAATTAATTACCGAAAAGGATTTAAATACGTAGAAAATCGTTTGCGGAAAGGGCTATAAAAGCGATTAAGCCAGATTTTCCTTAACCGTCTTGTTCACCATGTCTATTGCGTTGTTTACACCGAGTTTCTTCATGATGTTAAACCGATGTGTTTCAATGGTGCGGACGCTCTTTCCTAATGATTCTGATATCTGTTTGTTTTGTTTGCCATCAATGACCATACGAAGAATTTCTTTTTCTTTTTTCGTGAGGCTATATTGATCACCAACAACCGGATTGGATATTGTTGATTTTGCATTCAACAATCGATTTGCCAACACATTCGAAACGGCACCGCTAAAATATTTACTTCCTCCTTGAATTTGTTTCAAGGCTTTAACAAACTCGCTTTTGTCGGTGTCCTTTAGGACGTATCCATAAGCCCCGGCATCAAGAGCTTGTAAAACATATTCTTCCGAATCATGCATGGATAGAATTACTGCTTTTGTTGAAGGAGAGTAGTCATTCAATTTAGCCGCTGCCTCAAGACCAGTCATTTCAGGCATTCGAATATCGAGTACCAAAATATCAGGCTTAAATCTTTTGGCTGCATCAAGCGCTTCCAGACCGTTACTTGCTTCGCCTACGACATTAATTTCAGAATCTGACTCGAACATGGCTCTCAATCCTTTACGAATCAGCACATGATCATCGGCTAATACAATATTTATTTTACTCATAGACCAAGATGTTTGTCAAACATTTGAAAACTAAAACCTACTCTATAATTACCGCTTTTCGGATTGGAACATTTAAGACAACCCATGTTCCTCTTCCCGGTTGCGAATTAATATCCAACTTTCCGTTAACATACTCTGTACGCTCGTGCATATTAAAGAATCCACGACCCGATTCTATATTGACACTTCGCGATTCAACGAGCTTCGTCTCGAAACCTTTACCATTATCGTTTACTTTTATAACCAGATCATCCTCTGTTTTATATAGACTAACCTCGATGATGAGAGCCCCAGAATACTTAATGGCATTATTGATTGCCTCCTGAATGATTCTGAAAATATTATTCTCAATTTTTTGTGGCAGACGCTCAATTTCTCCCTCTGTTGTATAAATCAACTTAATATCGGTAAGCTTACCGATCTCGTGAATAAAAACATTCAGGGCTGCCTGCAATCCAAAATCACCCAACACAGTCGGCTTTAAATTGAAGGTAACTTTTCGAACCTCCTTAATTACCTGTTTAATGAGTTGACCCACTTCCATGAATTTTTGCCGGGCACGTTCGCCTTCATTCAAGTCAATCGATTCGATTTGGAATTTCAAAGATGTTAGCATTTGCCCAATGCCATCGTGAATATCCATTGCAATGCGCTTGCGTTCTTCTTCTTGTCCTTCCAGAATAAGGACCGAACGGAATTTTTGCTGATTAATTTTCTTTTCAATCTCCGCGCGGTTTTTCTTATTCATGGTTTGTTCGGCAGCCTTGCGCTCAGTGATTTCGGTACCCATCACTACCAGTTCATCAATTTCATTTAGACTATTATAAACCGGTGTAATGATGATGTTGGCCCAGCAATCGAGTTGTTTTGAGTCTTCAAAATACAATTCTCCTTGCCACGATTTTTCTTCGGAAACACACTCTACTACCTCATCCATCCAATCGTTTGGATTTTTCATTCCCAGGAAAAGATCACACAAACGCATGCCTCTTTTTATTTTTGTAAAACCAGTACGATCGGCAAACAAATCGGTGATGAAGGTAACATTACCACCTTTATCGGTCTTGACAAACAAGCGCGGATTTTCAGCGGGCTGGTTAACGATTGAAATCTGTTCATACGATTTTTCCAATGATGCATACAACTCTCCAATCTCCTTCGAAAGTTTTCTGGCATTCATCTCGGAGTCTACCAATTTGTTCACTGTGTTGTTTACGTGTTGCGCGGTTGGACGAAAGATGAAAACGATTTCAAGTGCAATGACTACCAGTGAAATAATCAATAGGATATATTCCATGCTACTGAGTGACGAAACTTTTTCATGCGCTTCATCAGCATATTGAAGTACAATACGCTCCATTCCGCTAAGAAATATTCCTTCATGATTTAGAATACCATGGATATGCGGATCAAGCGAAGCATACGATACAATCGGATCACTTTTCAAAAGTGTAATGATTGCCTGTGCATTTTGATATGTTGAATCAAAGTCGGTTTGAATAGAAGCAAATAAGGTAATGATTGCCTCGCTATTTTTCCCGGGTAACTGAAGACTGTCATTGCCATGGCGCAATCCGTCTTGGGAAATTTTCCAGAGTGAAACAGCAACATCAAGTTCCTTTGCCAATTCAAGTCGCTCGTTTTCTGATTGATTGGGTTCGAGAAGCAACACCGTCTTTGAAATTTTCTGACTAAGCATGCGTTGTTTACCCGCCACGTTTACCACTTGGGAATCGCTTTGCTGATCTTTTAAGTGAAGTTGGATGAGCACTTGTCCTATAATGGCGATGGTGGCGATGGCACTCAAGGCCAGGATATACCAGGTACCAAGTTTACTGAACCGGTTCAATCTGAGCTTTACATCACTGTCGAAATTTAAGTGCATATACGTAGCAAGTTACTTAATTTTAGATTACGGCTTACTGATTTTTATGAGCGGAAGTAAGTAGTGAAGACTAATGCGATAGGATCAATCGGGGGTCATCAGATAAAAAAATGCCAGGCTTTTACACCTGACATTTAACCTAAACTGATATAAGAAAACGCCTTACTCCGTAAAGCCGATGTAGACAAATCCATCTTCCACCTTTACCGGGAAAACGGAAATTTTCTCTTCCTCTGCATTCAAACATTCACCATTGCGCAATGAGAAATTCTTTTTATGAAAAGGGCACGCCACCTTTGGCTCATCCTGCAGCGAACCAATCATACCCCGTGACAAGGCCATCTGCATTTTATGTGGACATAAATTCTGACAAGCATACCATTCGTTTCTGCGGGTAAAGTTGAACACAGCAACTTGCAGATTCTTATACTTTACACAAGCACCACCGTTCTCTGGAAAGTCAGATGTTCTTGCTGCTTTATACCAAATTTTTATTTCGTTGTTATTTGTCAATGTGTCCATCTCGTTTTAGTTGTTCGTTGATAATTAATCGTTGTTGGTTGGTTCATTTCAAATCTTTAAGAAACCTGAAACCTTGAACCTGAAACCTTGAACTTGGAACCTTGAACTTTAGACTTTCTTATTCCAATCAATGGGCATTTTTTGTCCGCGTAAGTCAACAAATGAAAGCGTATCATCTTCCGCCTCATCGTTGATAAAGTGCTTGAACTTGGAACGCAGTTCAGGATTCTCAACTACCTTTTTCCATTCACATGCGTAGCCAGCAATTAATTCTTTCATTTCGCGTTCGAGTTCTTCGCCAATACCGAGTGAATCATTCACGACTACATCGTATAGGTATTCTAATCCACCTCCCATTTTGTTCAGCCATGTTGCAGTGCGAGTCAATGGATCAGCAGTTTTTATGTAGAACATCAGGAAGCGATCAATGTATTTTATACAGGTATCCGTGTCAACATCCGTTACTAATAATTTTGCATGCTGAGGTCTTGAGCCACCATTGCCACATACATAAAGATTCCATCCTTTTTCCGTAGCGATAATTCCAAAATCTTTTGATTGCGCTTCTGCGCATTCGCGGATGCATCCGGATACAGCTCCTTTTAATTTGTGCGGAGAGCGCAGCCCTTTATATCGGTCTTCAATGTCAATGGCAAACGAAACAGAATCCTGAACACCATACCTGCACCAGGTTGAACCCACGCAACTTTTTATTGTACGAAGTGATTTTCCGTATGCATGTCCGCTTTCAAAACCTTCGTCTATTAATTCTTCCCAAATTTCTGGTAGTTGATCAACACGTGCACCAAACATATCGATGCGTTGACCTCCTGTAATTTTTGTGTAGAGATTATATTTCTGTGCAATACGTCCGATGGCCATTAATTTCTCCGGTGTAATTTCACCACCAGCAATGCGAGGTACCACTGAATAAGTACCACCACGTTGTATGTTCGCAAGGAAACGATCGTTGGTATCTTGAATCGTATCTTGTTCTACAATCAATTCATTCCAAATGCTGGCGAGCAAAGAAGCAACAGCAGGTTTACACACTTCACAGCCATCACCCTTTCCGCAGGTATCCAGCAATGCATTATAGGTTTTAACACCTTTTACTTTGATGATGTCATACAATTCTTGTCGGCTGTATTCAAAATGTTCGCAGAGTGTTTTCTTTACTTTATGACCTAGAGATTCTAAGGTAAGTTTCAGAATGTCGTTCACCATAGGAGTACATCCACCACAACCCGTGCATGCCTTTGTGTTTTTCTTTAACGCATCAATAGTCGTAACACCATTGTCCTTCACCTGACAAACTAAATCACCTTTCGATACATTTTCGCACGCACAGATTTGTGCAGAGTCTGGAAGACTTTTAAGACCTGCACCTTCGTCTGTTTTTCCTGGCGTACCTATAATTAAGGATTCAGGTTGTGCAGGTAACGGCATTTTGTTCACTACCATTTGATGGAACAAATTATATTGAGATGCATCGCCAATTAAAATTCCACCCAATAAATATTTTCCATCTTCTGAAATATTGATTCGCTTGTAAATTCCATTTCGCTTATCCTGAAAAGCAATAGGAATACTTCCAGCTGTTTCACCAAAAGGATCACCAAAGCTTCCAACATCAACGCCCATCAACTTCAGTTTCGTTGACATATCAAAACCAGTGAATTGTTTTGATTCATCGTTCAATAATTGCTTCACAACAATGTCTGCCATTTCATAACCGGGAGCCACAAGACCATACACCATATTATTATGAACCGCTACTTCACCGATCGCAAAAATAAATTCATCATTCGTGCGCAATGAATTATCTACGATAACACCACCACGCGAATGCACTTCTATTCCACATCCTTTTGCAACCTCATCACGCGGACGAATTCCGGCAGAGATCACCAGCATTTCAATTTGAAGAGAAGAACCGTCTACAAATTCAAGTCCTTCAAGCTTTCCGTTGCCGGCAATTTTCTTTGTACTCTTATTGGTATGAACAGTAATGCCGAGTTGAGAAAGTTTATGAGCCAACACCGATGAACCAGCATCATCAATTTGCCGCGGCATTAGACGCTGGGCAAATTCTACTACGTGGGTTTCCAATCCAAGATCGATCAATGCTTTTGCAGCCTCCAATCCCAAAAGACCTCCACCCAAAACTGCCGCTTTCTTTATTTTTTTTCCGTACTCTATTATCTGATTCAGATCCTCGATTGTTCTGTAGACAAAAACACCATGACGTTCCACACCCTCCAATACAGGAACAAATGCACCTGATCCGGTTGCGAGTATGAGGTAATTGTAATGATCAGTCTTACCCGTGTGTGTTTTTATTTTTTTGTTTTCACGATCGATTTCCGTTACCAGTTCTCCGGTATGGAGCTGAATATTATTTTCAACATACCACGATAGTGGTGCCATCAACAATTCTTCAGCAGTAGTGCCAGAAAAGTAACTGCTCAGGTGAACCCGATCGTAAGCCGGGCGAGGCTCCTCTCCATAAACAATTATTTCTACCTCTTTAGACTGGCTACGTAGCTTTTCACAAAACTTATAACCAACCATTCCATTGCCAACTACAATTATCCGTTTCATCGCAAACGATTTAAGTACAATTATTCCTATTTTTAAGTAATTATACGTATAAAAATTAATTTATTGATACTTAGATTACGTATTATTACGTAAATATTTTCAACGTATGAGAATTTCTAACCCTTCCTTATTTATTGTTGGCGCTGGTCCTGGCGATCCAGAACTCATTACTGTAAAAGGGATTAGAGCCATACAGCAAGCCGATGTGATTCTGTATGATGCATTGGTGTCACCCGCTTTATTAGAGAATGCCAATGAAAATTGTAAGCGGGTGTATGTGGGGAAGCGAAAAGGCAAAAAAGAATTTGCGCAGGAAGAGATCAATCAGCTGCTTGTCTTTTATGCAGAACGCTTTGCTAAGGTGGTAAGATTAAAGGGAGGGGACATAAATGTGTTTGGCAGAGGTCATGAAGAATTTAAATATGCAGCCGATCGTGGGATATCCGTTGAGCTTATTCCCGGAATATCAAGTTCGCTGGCGGCTCCTACATCAGCGGGCATTCCATTAACGATGCGAGGAGTAAATGAAAGTTTCTGGGTAGTGACCGGAACAACATCCAATGGAAATATTTCCACTGATCTTTCACTTGCTGCACAATCATCGGCCACTATTGTAGTGTTAATGGGCGTTTCGCATTTGGAAGAAATAGCAGACTTAATACAGAAGTTGCGTTCTCCGTTTGAACCCATGGCCGTTATTCAGCATGCTACCTTACCACAACAGAAAACAATCGTTGGATCGGCCAGCACCATTTGCCAACTTGCTTTTGAAAATGACATCGCTTCCCCAGCGGTTATTGTGATAGGTAAAGTGGTAGATGAAAGAAGAATGATGGAAGAAGTTCTGGTTAACAGAAAAGTAAAATCAAGAATTCTCAAGAGCAATTTTTTTCATTAGGTAATTGCCTTTCTTGTTTTGAATAGACAGGTAAAAATCCAATCATGACAAAAATCATGCACCTGCTTGACTCTAATCAATGACTGTGTTACGGTGATCAAATACATTTGATTCAACAAAACACCATTGATATGAAAAAAATACTTGTCCCTTGTGATTTTTCAGAACCTGCTATTGAGGCGTTTCGATTTGCCATTGATGTCGCTGAACAATCAAATGGAATTGTTCATCTGGTTTATGTGGCGGAACCTCCGGTTTCAAGTGAACCTATTCTAATGCCCTATGCAGACCTGGAGGAGCAATTGTTTAGTGATCTTCGGTCGAAGACGGCTATTGAGTTTGATAAGATTACGAATCGGTATTTTAATGAAAAGGTTAAGGTAATTTCTGAAATGGAGTTTGGCACACCATCAAGAAAAATTCTTGACTACATAATCAAGCACTCAATTGATCTGGTGGTTATGGGCTCGCATGGAGCCAGTGGCTTACGTGAAATGTTGATTGGCTCGAATGCCGAAAAAATTGTGCGTCATGCTACCGTTCCTGTGCTGGTGATAAAGAACTATGTAAATGGTCCGATCAAAAACATTGTATTTCCAAATACATTTGAAACTGATC
>DAIQPD010000316.1:0-3235 GCA_036787535.1 Chryseolinea sp. | reverse complement strand
ACCAATGGGTGCCGTATCCATTACCTTTTAATCAATTGGATGTTCTCTTCAATCAGCAGGGATTTAATTCGATAGAAAAAATTGGTGAATACAATTCCGTTTATAATTCTAATAAAATGTATGCATGTGTGATTAGCAGGTAATTCACAATCCAATTATAAAAGTAACATTTGTGCTTGTCGCCATCTTTTTTCATTAGCCTTGAATCAAGTTACTACACATAGGTAAATCCATGAGCATATTTCGGGCTCAGACCAAAAGGGATTTAACACAATTCTAAGTATTCATACCTCAAATTCAGGCTTTCCTATAATCATCTGGCCGCCAATACAAGAATTCCGGTTGATAATAATTTCCGCTTTATCTTTTCCGGTCATTAACCCATTTTACCTATGATTCGAACAATACGCATTCAAAAACGCCATACGTTACTTATGGCTTTGATGCTCACCTTGACTAACCTGTTATTCGCACAACAAGAGCCATCGAAAACAAAATTTATTGACCCTGCAAACATGGATTTTGCCATAAAGCCCGGAAATGATTTTATGAATTATGCCGGAGGTATCTGGCTGAAAAATAATGAAGTGCCAGCTAAAGAAACGCGTTGGGGTAGCTTCACCATCCTTCGTGATTTTAATGTGAAGGCCGTGCGTGTAATTTTAAATGAAGCTGCTGCAAATAAAAATGCAGCGCCAGGTTCGGTAAAAAGAAGAGTGGGTGATTTCTATATCGCTGCAATGGACAGTCTCGCTATTGAAAAGGCTGGGTTCACACCGATACAGGAGGATTATATTCGTGCCGGTTCAGTGAAGACAAAGGATCAGGTATTAGATGAAATTATTTATGAGCGTACCAATGGTATTGCCGGACCACTATTCGGATTTTTTGTAGCACAGGACAGAAAGCACCCACAAAATATGGTCGCACAATTTTCGCAGGGAGGAACTTCATTATCCGATCGTGACTACTACACTAAAGAAGATCCTCGCACAAAAAAAATTCAGGCAGCGTTCAATACCTATGTCACTACCTTGTTCACATTAGCAGGCGAAACTGAAGAGGCAGCAAAGCAAAAAGCCATTTCAATATTCAATCTGGAGAAGCAATTGGCAGCAGCTCAAATGAGTCGTGTGGAAATGCGCGATCCCTATAAAACATATAACAAATTTTTACTTGCGGACTTCAGTAAAAAAACACCCGCTTTTAATTGGACAAATACCTTGGCAAAATTGAATGCAGGAAAGCCTGATAGTATTCTTGTTAACTCACCGAAGTTCTTCGCAGCTGCTGATAGTTTATTAAGAAATGTGCCGATAAGCGAATGGCAAACGTATCTGCAATGGAATGTATTACGATCTGCTGCACCGTATCTAAGCAAATCGTTTAACGATGCAAGTTTTGCGTATACGCAAGCCTTAACCGGACAAAAAATTCAAACACCAAGATGGCAACGCATGTCAAACCTGACAGACGGAACCATAGGAGAATTGCTTGGTCAGCTCTATGTAGAGAAGCATTTTAAGCCGGAAGCAAAAGCACGGATGGACGAGATGATTAAAAACCTTGTGAAGGCATATGAAATCCGAATTAAGAATTTGGAATGGATGAGTGATGTGACGAAGAAAAGAGCTCTGGAAAAGCTAATGGCATTCACACCTAAAATTGGATATCCTGAAAAATGGAAGACATATGATGGACTGGAAATCAGCAGCACATCATTCTATCAAAATCTTCGAAATGCAGGACGCTGGGGCTACGAAGACATGGTAAGCCAGTTGGGTAAACCAGTCGACAAGAAAAAATTCGGAATGACACCACCCACTGTAAATGCATATTACAATCCAGTGAATAATGAGATTGTTTTCCCTGCCGGAATACTTCAGTATCCTTTCTTCAATGCTGATGCTGATGATGCTTTTAACTATGGAGCGATTGGTGCAGTCATTGGCCACGAAATTTCTCACGGCTTTGATGACTCTGGCAGTCAGTATGATAAGGATGGAACATTACGCAACTGGTGGACAGAAGATGATCTCAAAAAGTTTAAAGAGAGAGCCGCTCAATTGCAAGCACAGTTTGATGCTTACACGGTTTTGGATAGTATTCATGTTAATGGCAAACTAACCTTGGGTGAAAACATTGGTGACCTCGGTGGATTAAACGCAGCGTATGAAGCGTTCAAGATGACCAAGCAAGGAAAATCGAGCGTCAAGATTGATGGGTTTACCCCGGATCAGCGATTCTTTCTTTCATGGGCACAGGTATGGAGAGCCAATACATTAAATGATACGAAAGCACAGCTGATTGTTACAGATCCACATTCACCTGCCGAGTATCGTACTATAGGTGCGCCAGTCAACATGGACGCATGGTACAAAGCATTCAATGTGAAGCCCGGTGATAAGTTGTATAAGAAGCCGGAAGATCGAATTCGAATTTGGTAAGAAGTAAAAACAAAAAATCCCCGATAATTTATCGGGGATTTTTTTTGACTTGAAAATAAGCAGCTACTTTTTAACTTAATCAATGTAAAGTTGAGCAACCTCTTTTGATTTAGTTGACTACTTAACCTCAGCAGCGTTTTTCAGCCTTTGATCTTCTGAGTAAATCCAGATCGCATAAATGCCAATGGCAGTACCTATCGGGAAATTAAAAAGTTTTAGACATCCCATAATCAAGGCAAAAAGGGTAGACCACGTTTGTCGGGTTAACAAACCTATGCCGGCAATTAGTGTAGGTATCGAAAAAAGGATAATGACGAAGGCCGGAACATATTGAACAATTGATAATACCAACTCCATAATTTTCTGTTGTTCAGGATCTATTTCATTAAAGACAAATGAAAAGACAACTGATAGAATTGCATTAAGCATGATCATACCTAAAATGGTGAACATGGCGGATATGATATATAAAATACCGAGTACTTTTTTGTGGCCATCCAGTCTGATTGAATCCATAGTTGTAGAGTTTTTAGAAAGATAAGAAAATACTACCGGGTAATTTCAACGTCAATTTTTGCTAAACGTTATGCTCCATTGAAAATTCGTGTCGCCACTTCAAAGACTGCTCTGCAAAGTGCTTAGCTGAATGCTATTTTGGATTATTTTTATAGATCCCCATACTTTGAGACTTCATTTCTGTAATGATATAAAAGAAAGTACTACCTATCTCAGCCATCAAACAATTGCACTATGGAAAATCTCACCAGACGTTCTTTTTTACATAAAAT
>DAIQPD010000089.1:0-16092 GCA_036787535.1 Chryseolinea sp. | reverse complement strand
TTCTCTGTATTGAGCAATGCGATTTTTCTTTCCTGTTCTTCGAAATTGAATTTGGCTTTCAATTCATCCAGATTGGCCTGATGGTTTTCATTGTTCAGGCTGTCGGCTATTTCATTGTACGACTTTTGATAGCCCAGTGATGCCTTGTAGTTGCCTTGTGTTTCTTCTACCGTGGCAAGTTGCTTGTAAGCAGTAAGCATCGATGATAGCGACTTTACCACTGTTGCTTTCTCCAGGGCGAGCAAACTATACCGTTTGGATTCTTTGACTTTACCCTGACGCCTGGTTACCCGTGCAATGGCTAATAAATTGCTTGCCTGCGCTTTTACATCATTCGTCTTTTCATAGAGACTATCTGCTTTAAAATAATAGCGCAGGGATTCTTCCCATTGCTCATTCTTCTCTTCAATAGAGCCAAGGTTTGTGTACCCGCGTGAAATACCATAAAGATCCTGACGCTTCTCTTTTATTTTCAATGACTCGAGAAAGTAACGCTTCGCCATTGCCTCATCTTTTAATTCCTGATAAATCTGGCCAATGTTGTTTAATGCATACGACTCTCCTTTTTCATCGCCTGTTTGCTGAAAGATTTCAAGGGCTTGTTTAAAATAGTCAAGTGATTTTTCAAAATCACCCGAGGTAGCATAGATGATGCTGATATCATTCAGGGAATTGGCGATTTGAACATGGTCGCTGATCTGTCGGTAAAGTTCCAGCGCAGTAAACATATCTTTCAATGCATCTGCATCCTTGTTCTGATCTCTTTTCAGTCGACCGATCTGGAGTAATGCATCGGCACGACCTTTTACATACTGTATAGCCTCTGCTTTTTCCAAACTTGCCAGCGCAAACGCCATAGAAGAATCGGTCTGGAAACTCTGATACTTCATAGAAATGGTCAGCAGCGTTTGAACCTGAACAGTATCTGCCTGATTCGGTTTATTCAGTTCATGCTTTAAACTATCAATTTGTTTTTGCTTCTGGCTATAGGCCAGGTTGACCGTGAGAAGAACCAATAAAAGAATACGTACGAACGGGTTCAATTTCATTTTTCTAAAACATAAAATACAAACATCCTGAAATGCAACAGGCTCACCACTCTAATTGGACAAAGATACACACCATTCAATTTTTTATGTAGTAAACAGGTTGAAAATGAACACAACACCTCCTTATGTGTTATTACAGGGCTAAGTTCCTGACCGTCAGTTATACAATTATAAGTATTAACCATCAGGTACTAATCCTTCCTGGCTATCGTGAACGCACCGAAATCCTGAACTTATACTTCTGATAATCTATTTGTACTTTTAAAATGATAAACTGTGTATAAAACTAAGAATCCAGGTAACGTACATTTAAGGATGATGCAGCTGCAAAAAAGGAGAAATGTAATATCATGCCGGAGGTTCTAAAAACATCTTTGCGAATTGCCCGGTTTGTGGGTAAGTTAATATTAGGCTTGCTGATCATTCTCATCTCAGCTGTGGCCATTGTCCATTTGCCTCCGGTTCAAAGGCAAATCACACGCTCTTTATCCAATTACCTGTCGTCCAAAATTGAAGCAAAGGTCTACATCGAGCGAGTTGAGTTTTCTATATTCGGTCAGGTAATCATTCAAGGTCTTACGGTATGGAATCGGCATGAGGTAAAACTTTTTTCAATTCAGAAAATAGAGGTGAACTCCAGTCTTTACGATTTAGTTACTGGTGATTTGATTTTTGATGAAATCCTCATCGTTGGTCTTACTGGAAAGTTAAGTGAAGATGAAAACGGATTGAACATCCAATTTATTTTGGATGCCTTTCAATCAGCCGAAAAGGAAAGCACTACTGCAGAGTCGACTGTAGTAAAGCTTCAGTTCAAAAATGTTCAATTGGAAAATATTGATTTTGAATTTGAATCCATTCCAAGTGGAATATCGGTTGCCAATATCATCGGGATACTCACTATTCAGAATGCTGAACTCTCTACCTATCCTCTTATACTTACTGCAGATAACGTTGCTCTTCAGCGCTCCACAGTTAACATATTATCAAACACGGTTGCTGAGACTTCAAACGATAACAGCATTTCAAAACCTGACAGCATTGATATTGATACGCGTGCCGGAATTCGTATTCATGTTGCAGGTCTTCATATTAAGGATAGTGATTTCTCTTTCCATCAGGATGCCATCGTACATACTCCAAAGTTCGATCCGGGCCATATCGATTTAAAAAATATACAGATTGGTCTATCGGATATATTCGTGGGTGTTAAAAAAGATACCGTAGCGGCAATTTTACAATCACTGTCTGTTCAGCTACCCGGATTTAAGGTAGATGAAGCTCGTGCAGATTTACACTGGAGCCAGAATTATTTAGCCGCATCGGGTCTTCATTTCGCAAGTAATACCAATTCACTCCATGCTGACTTTGCAAGCCGGTATGAATTGCAATCGGATAAAGATTTTGATCATGCTCATGTAACAATCGATGCATCCGGTACAATTAATCCAACAGACCTCTCCTATTTTATAAGCGATTCAATATTGAACAACGTCAAACATTGGTCATCAGCAAGTTTAACATTAGAAGGTCAATACCATTTGGGAGAAGGTGAAATCAAAACGTTCAACGTACAAACTGGAAATAGTCAGCTGCATGTTGCAGGCAAAATGGGTGACGTTACAAATCTTGAAAAGTTATACTGGAATGATCTGACAATCAACACAACAATCGGTAGTGATTTTAAACAAACCTTAAATCCACATCTCCGAACTATCAATTTACCTGCTGATGTCGCTGTGAATATCAGGAGTTCAGGAAATTTAAAAGGGTCATCCGTTGATGGAAACGTTTCTTCGGATTGGGGTAATGTAAAACTCAATGGTGTGGCAGGGCAACAAGCGGAAGATTTCAAAATCAACATGGACCTTATTGCCGATCAAATCGATCTTGGTAAATGGATGAATGTATCCTCAATAGGTCCGGTAACCCTGACGGCAAATGCCAACGGATTGATTGGAGACCACACGAATGTTGAAATCAAGGGATTGATCAATGACATCAAACTGATGGATGAGAATATTCACAGCATCGATTTTCAGAGTACGGTTGAAAAATCAAACGCTCTGGTGAATCTTCAAATAGCCGATCCAAAATACAAATCTGAAATTCATTCTGAGATTCAATTTGCCGGGCCGTTGATGCTCACAACGAATGCTACCGTAACTGATTTTCAGGTAGGCGATCTTTTACAAATGGACAGCACTCTTTCCATTTCAGGCAATTTAAAATCTAAAGTAACAATTGAATCTTCTTCGATCGAAGGTTATGTAGCGGGTGATACGCTTATATTTCAGAATCACTCAACAAGGTATGCACTCGATAGCCTGAACCTTCATACACTCCTCTCTCCTACTGTCACTGAATTTGAGTATTACAGCGATAATGAAAAAGCTAACCTGACAGCAAACTTCGACATCCAAAAGTCATTGGAAGAAATTCAGTCCCGGTTGATCCATATTTGGAAAGGAAATTCAATCCCTGTTCGTTCAATTGGAAACAAGAAACTCGAATTCAATATAGCGTTAGATAAAGCTAAACTGCTTCAGCTGCTCGGCCTCAAAGTTGAGGATTTTTCTTCTCTCAATATTGAGGGTGAATGGGATGAACAGAAAAAATCAACTTTACTGCACGTGGCAACGGGAAACTTCAAAGCGTATGGAGTTTCACTGGATTCACTAAACTCGAATCTAACTGTGCTGAAGGATAGCCTCAGTGCTTTACTGAATGCAAAGAATCTGGTGTATAACTCCATTGCATTAGGTAATGTGGATTTTGACATACTTTCAAAAGGCGATACGGCTGTATCCAATTTTCTGCTGATGAATGATACGATCACGGTTCTTGGTTTACGCACCAGAATTTTACCAACCGATAGTGGAACATTCGTTTTTCCCGATCAGGTAATGGCGCTTGATCATGATTATTCTATCGATCGCAGCAATCCGGTTTACTTTGATAGCAAGAATATAGTGTTGGATAATTTTCAGGTCAGTCGCGAAGACATGCACATAAAGGTCGATGGTGATATAAACAAGTTTGATGCATCACTTCAGCATGTAGACCTTATACCACTGAATTTGATACTATCTTCAAACACAACAGTGATTAGCAAAGGGTTCCTCAATGCAGACATTACCTATTCACCAAAGGATAGAATACTCAACCTGAAAGCCAGGGTTGATAGTCTGAGTCTGTATAATTCCAATTTACTGACTATTGAAGCAAATGCACAGAGTACAGGCGATCCAAATGTGCCCTTCGAATTTTTACTCACCAACACAACGAATAGAATTGATCTGACAGGTAAGTATAACATCGACAATGCTGAAGTTGATGCCAATATGTTAATCGACCTGAATAACCCTGAAATGTTTTCGTTTTTAGTTTCGGGCGTTATTGACGAAATGAGTGGAGTCATTAAAGGCGAAACAAAGATCAGCGGCCCTATACAACAACCTGTCTTTAAAGGACACTTGCAATTTCAGGATCTGGAATTGACCACACTTAATCCAAAGTTCAACTTTAATGTGCAGGATGATCGTGTAACATTAGATAGTTCATCTGTCGTGTTTAATCATTTCACACTCTATGATAAAGAACATCATCCGCTTATTGTTGATGGAAGTATAAAGAGCAAAGACTACCAATCCTTTTCATACGATCTGAAATTAAAGGCTGAAAATTATACCTTAATGAACAAGCCCGATTCTGCAAGTGGCCGGATCAATGGTGTGCTGGTTGTCGATAGCGACATCAAATTAAAAGGTAATGAGAAGGACACCCATGTAGAAGCTAAGGTTACTATTAAAGATCAAACTGATCTGGCGTATGTTTCTTCTACCGATGACATTGAGCTGCTGAAGGCGGATGGTATTATCGAGTTTATTGATCCTGCCGTTGCTTTGGATACGGCCCTTCAACAATCTGCCAATTTTTATGATTCATTAATTGCCAGTCTTCCTGATTTTAATTTAAGCTCCCATGTTAAAATAGAAAGTGACGCTAAACTCCGCATGGTTATAGATGCACAGTCGGGTGATTATATCGAAACTACCGGTGGAGCAGATCTCGCAATGGATTATGATCGCATAGGTAATCTTCATCTTGTTGGCGACTACACCGTTAAGCAAGGAATTTATCGGTTGTCTTTTTATGATTTAGTAAAACGAAATTTCACATTGGTTCCGAATTCATCCATTCACTGGAGTGGAAGTCCCGAGAATGGCGATTTGAATATCAAAGCTATACACACTGTGGAGTCCAATTCCATTGGACTGATTGGTCATGAAATTGGTGAAAACGAAAAGTCGGTATATAAGAGAGCGTTGGACTATGAGGTGGGAATCATTATTGGTGGAACACTCGATAAACCCATCGTATCATTTTCATTAGACCTGCCTCAAAAGGAAAAAGCGAACTATCCGGTGTTATCGAACAAGTTGGATCGGCTACGGCAGCCTGAGTATCAATCGGAATTGAACAAACAGGTATTCGGACTTTTGGTTCTGGGAGGATTCATACCTGAAAGCGGAGGCTCTGATATCAATTCAAGTCAGATTGCTACAACCGCTCTATCCAACAGTGTGAATAGTTTGCTGGCTAATCAATTAAACAAATTTGCCAGTCAATACATCAAAGGTGTAAACATTGATGTCGGCATCCAATCCTACAGCGATTACTCTGCACCCGGTGGCAAGACACAAACGGCAATGGACTTCAGAGTTTCAAAACGCGTTCTGGATGATCGGTTGTCGTTTGAAATCGGAGGAGACTTTGATATCAATTCAGATCAATCCGGAGCCAACACGGGTACTAAAAATTACCGCGGTGATATTGCCATCGTCTATGATCTTACCGGTAACGGAGATAAGCAACTTAAATTTTTCAACAACGAGACATACGATATTGTGTATCAGGAAATACGCAATACCGGTATATCTTTAATCTTCATCCGCGAATTTTCAAAAGAGGATAAAAAGAAGCGCAAAAAGAAATGATCCGATACTTTACATATCGCCTGATTCTATTGGTTGCACTGATCGTGTGCGGGTGTACGGGCATGAAAAATATATCCTCGAATGATCCACTGTACATCGGAGCCAAAATTCAGTTTGAAGGAAAGGATGCCGATACGAAAAAGTTAACGCCCATAGCAAAGAGTGTATTGAAACCGAATGCAAATAATACATTCTTATGGATGCGACCGGCAGTAGCACGAAACAATATGCTTTCTGCGAAAGCGAAGAAGAAGAAGTTCTGGAAAAATAAAATCTCCGGACCTGTACTTCTTTCCCAAACCAATCCATTGCAAACTTCTGCTACGATTCAGAACAGAATGTTTCACAATGGATATTTTAAAAGTAAGGTAACGTATGATACCCTTTTTATCAGCAACCGAAAAGTAAAGTACAACTACACGATTGCTCTGGATGAACCGTATCGCTTTGAATCTATCACCTTTCCAAAATCGAATAGTGACCTCATACAAAAAATCAATGCATCACAATCGGAATCCCTATTAAAAAAAGGAGATATCTATTCATTAGAAGCGGTAAAGAATGAACGAATCCGAATTGACGGGAGTCTAAAAGAACAGGGCTACATTTTTTTTAACCCTGAGTTTATTAAGGTAAGAGCAGATACCCTAACCGGTGATCAACAGGTAAATGCCGAAGTCATTGTGAAGCCAGAGACGCCACCGGAATCCAGAAGGCCATATACCATTGGAAAAGTTTTTATTCACGATGATCATACATTAGACAACACACTCACCGATACCCTTGAGTTTGATCGTTATTATCTGATCTCACAACATAAGGCACTACGGATACAAACGGTTCAGCAAGGAATTTTCTTAAAGCCCGGAGATCTTTACTCCCGATCGAATTACCTGCAGACCATTCGGTACATGAATGAACTCCCCATCATACGAAATACAAACATCAAGTTTTTACCGAAGGGTGATACCGATACATTGGATATGTTTCTTTATTTATCTCAGCGCAAAAGGTATGCATACAGTGCTGAGTTCAATGCAATATTCCGGTCTACAAATTACTTTGGTCCCGGAATGATATTCAGCTATTCTGACCGAAATAAAAATAAAGGTGCAGAATTGCTGAAAGTAAATCTTCGCGGAAGAATTGAAGTACAGATTGCCGATGGAGAAGTTAATCCGGCCTACGAAATGGGATTAGAATTAAACTATACGCTCCCCCGTTTTTATCCATCGTTTTTATTTTCTAACGCGAAAAAAAGTTTGCCCAAAACAAACATTACGGCTGGATACAATTTGTTCAATCGGTTAGATCTTTACCGATTGAATTCGCTTTATGCGAATTTTGGTTATCGGTGGAGCAAGTCAAGCAAGGTGAGTCATACCCTAAATCCAATTGAACTTATTTTCACTCAGATTCCCGAAGACTCCAAGTCGTCTGAGTTTCTGGATTACCTGAACGAGAACCCAGGCGTACAGCGCAGTTTTGATGAACAGTTTATTGTTGGATCATCGTATGAATTTACCTATCAACCTGCAACAAGAGGTCGCAATGAATTCTTCTTTCGCGGAGGAATTGATCTGGCTGGAAATCTTTTGAACGCGTTGTACTCCGTTGCGAACGCAAAGAAAGACTCTACAGGAAGTTACAATTTATTTGGTGTTCCCTTTTCTCAATACACTCGTGCGCGTATTGACTTGCGGTATAGTTTCAATTTGAATTCAAGTTCAAAACTCGTTACCCGATTTAGTACAGGAGTAGGAATACCCATCGGTAATTCTGATATTCTGCCGTATGTAAAACAATTCTATGTCGGAGGCACAAATAGTCTGCGTTCTTTTATCGCCCGATCCGTTGGCCCTGGAACGGAAGTACCACCGGAAGGATACAATGACTTAACGGGTGATATTCGGTTAGAAGGAAATCTGGAGTATCGGTTTACGGTAGCCGGGAGTCTAAAGGGTGCGTTGTTTTTGGATGCCGGAAATATATGGCTCTATAAAGAAGATCCTTCGAGACCGAATGGAGAATTTCATTTCAATACCTTCTTAAAAGAAATCGCTATCAGTTCCGGATGGGGTCTTCGCTGGGATTTTAATTTTCTTGTAGCCAGACTGGATCTTGCCTACACCTTGCGTACACCTTACCTACCAACAGGAGAACGATGGACAAAAGATTTTAACATTTGGAATCCAGCTTTCAATATAGCTATTGGGTATCCGTTTTGATTGGTTAGAGTTAATTCAAAAACTCTCCGGCATGCTGATATGAAGACATAAGACTCAATAGAGAGTCATGAATTTATGTTGATCGGGCGCGAGTTTATCTGGCTGATTGCCATAGCACTGGTAATAGCCACACCACTTACCTGGTATCTGATTCAGCAATGGCAGGAAAACTTGACACTACAAGCCGTGATTAACCCGCTTCGTTTTGTAATGCCCGGATTATTTGTTTTCATTTTTGCGTGGGCTACCATCGGCTTTTATCGTTCCGTGCCGCTACTGCAAATCCTACGAAAGCATTGAGAACGGAATAAACGGAACTGGCGGCAATGAGGCTAATGTACAGTTACGTTGTAACTCACAACATAACGCTCATCCAACAAAACATGCACTACGTATTTTCCTTTGTTATGAAAGACATACTCGATGCATTCACTTCCGCCATCGTCCAGGTAGGTCCTGGGCGATATCGTAGAACCGTTTACTTGCAGCGTGGTCTTTTCAAAAGTTCTATAATTGTCTTTGCTCATACGGAACAAAAACATTTTGTCTTTCGGAGTAGAGACGTTAAATGCTTTAGGCCATTGTGGATATACATGATATCGGTGAATGTTGCTGTAAATTAATGGACCATTTAAAAACTGATCTAAGGTAGGTTTATCCTTGAGCAACATCCAGGAAGAATCCAATGGATAATGATTAAGAACAAACAAGGAAGGATTCGCCATAAAATAAGCATCATCAAATTGCTTTACGAAACTTCCCTCCTGCATGTTAATGGCTCCGCTCGACCAGGTTGCATCGCATAAAAACCATTGGCCATTAATCTGGATGGCATTCCACGAATGATTTGCATAACCCGGTCCGCCTATGTTTGATTGTGCAGTTCGTCCGTAGCCATCTACTATCACAGCAGAAAGTCCGGCATGGTGTGCCAGTTCTTTCATCAGATAGGCATAACCTGTGCAAACCGTTTTATGTTCCTTCAGCAATTTGTTGAATACTTGTACGCTGAATTTCCGATTCCATTCTTTTAATGCTTCCGGATTGTCGTTCAGCTTTTCACGCGTCTTTTTATTCTTTACATAATATTCATAATCGTTTTCAATGTTGTGACTGATCCAGAAATAGATGGCGCGGAATTTTTCCACTTCAGTGGATAAAGGAAGTGTAAGCTTATCGGCCAGAGTTTTTAAATTCTGTAAAGAATGATCGGGATACAAGGCAGCCACACTATCTGCTTTTCGGAAGTCATTCTGTTCTGACGAGACGTTCTGTGCATGAATTCCAGATGCAAAGACAATGATAACAAGGGTGAGTAGGTATAATTTCATTCGCTAATACATCAGAACAATTCTTTTATTTTATGCCAAATACCTTTCATTCCGGAAGGAGGGTTTTGATAAACATGGTTGACAGCTACTTCACCAAGAACTGTAATATCCATGTAAAGCTCAATATCAATTTCAAGTACTTTACCGATTGATTTTGGCACAACATATTCCTTTGTTTCGTATCCTATAAAACTAAACACCAGCACATCACCCTCTTTGAAATCGGCACGCAGTTCAAAAAGTCCATCGACATTGGCCATTGTTCCTATTTGGGTTCCTTTTATAATAACATTTACTCCTAATATTGGCGAATGGTCGTATTTGTCGCGAATAATACCTCGTATAATGGATGTTGTATTTGGGACGGAACATTCATCAACCTGTTGATTTTGCCCAGTAGTAATTTCTGTCTTCTGTTTTTCATGAAGCATGCGTGCATTACCCGGTTTGCTTACCAACAGAATGAATAAACCAATCATGCCAGCGCGCATTAAAGTAAATCCAGGTCGGATGTTTAGCGATGGTGCATCAGCGTAGATTTTTAATTGATTGGGTCGGAAGCGTCCGCAAACATGTTGTGATGAATTGCTCAGGTAGGTAATGATCTGCTCATCACGCATGGTGGTGAAATCAGTTACGACCTTGCAGCAAGATGAACAAAAACCGCCCGTTGGAGTTGGTGTAAACGAATTCCATTTCTCAGAACAGGGTTTTGGGATAGTAAGTGAAAGTGGTTTCATTGCTTTTATTTTCTTGTGAGATGCAGGTCAACGTTATATTCCATAAGGGTTTTGAGAATTTAGTTTAGAGAAATCATACATATTCGAGCCAAGACACGGTACTCTTGGCTAGTCCTGACATAGGTTACACATTTTGTAAACCTAAAACAGGGTAGATACTCTCACTTTTTTATGATAGCAATTTTCTGCGCTGTAGTTATTTGTTCTTTCTAATACTGTTCTTCCGTCTCATCATCTAACCAGATTCGTTCAAGTACCTCTCGAATTTCCGCATCATTTTTATTCAGATCCCGGAGAATAAAAACAGAATACACACCGCCCGTAAGAATTAGCCCCAACACTAAAAAGAGATTCCCCATCAAGATGCCTTTTTTCTGTAAGAGAAACCAAATCGCAAAAACGAATGTCAGCAAACCAGCGAGACCGAGAATGGAAGTGAAATAAACTTTGTGTCTGATCTTCACCAGCCCTTTACCTGCCCTGATTTCATATTGACCTTCTACAGAAAAATCAGAAGTATGATCCGGGCTCGTTACTCTAAAAAGTTTAAAGCTGAGTTTCTTCTCATCAATCTGGCCAATCCAGGGAGAATAGATTTCCGTCTTCTTCTTGAAAATATTAAACGGAACGAACTTTACCTGATGGGTATTCCATTTGATTTTCTCAAGAATAACTTCGGGTGGATCATTTGTCCAAACCTCCGTTGTCATAACGGTAATCATATAAATGTTAAGCTAACAAAAATAATTCTGGTCTGGAAAAACTATCTCTGAAAATACGATAAGGTGGTTGCTGAATTAGGACGATCATTTTGCTAATAGGTAATGATAAGGTAAGTTCAGATTACTTTACGTTGGTCATTCAGATTTCTGTCATTTAACTTACAGTCTGAAGACTACAAACATAACGGGCGCAATTGAAGAGCTAATTGCAATCTCAAAACTCTTGCACCACTGGGTTACATATTCACCTACAACTAGATCAAAGTCGATTATTACCAGGCTATTTACATTAACCGAATTAAGAATGAGTATCGTTACCCCCACTTAGTAATGGTGTTCATTCTTAGCAACCCTATTAGTTAATCTTAAACCTATGAATCAGGAACCTGGTGCTCACTTCGTCAAGAAAGTGTTATTGCGACAATCAATCAGCTCTTTTCGGTTGGTGATTGCATTGTTCACCGTCACATCGGCCGTGACCAAAGTATTGTATGATTATTATCTACCTGAACTACAGGACTATGATCGGATACGCTGGGCGATTATTGGTTTCGGAGTTCTGCTGTTTGGTTCTACTCTGGTTAAATTTAAGAGGCGTATCATCGTTCCTTACTTTTCTCTTTTTCTATACCTTTCTACCCTCCTTTATGTAATCGCGTTTGTTGCTCTTAACCATTTTGATCCGAACACAGTTATTATTCTGATCCTCGTGTATGGTGCCAGTTCCGTCATCATCAATAGCCTGTTCTACTACGGGATACAAAGTGTGATCACCATCCTGGCTTGTGCGATTGCCTATTTAAGTTTAGGACTTGAACATGTAAACCCCATCGGCCTCTATATTATATTGATTGTGATGGGTGTGTTCGGTGTTGTGATGACGGTGCGGCTCAAGCTAATTTCAGATGTGAAGAATTCGTATTCCAACCTCGAAAAGCTCAATGTTCTTTCTATAGTGGCAAACAAATCTGGCCAGATTGTTTTTATCAGTCCTTCTGTAAAAACACTTCTTGGATATTCACCCGATGAACTAATGACAGAGGGATGGTGGAGATCCAATCTCCATGAGGGATGGATCAGTCGCGACTATATATTAAACTATCCGATCATGCCCAAAGAACTCGCAACGATGGAGAGCAGTGTTGTAAGCAAGGACGGAAAAAAAATCTGGTTCAACTGGGCAAATTCATTGATGCCGAATGGCAACTATATGGGCGTTGCGTTTGATATTACAAAGTACAAGGCTCATGCATAGACCCGATTATTTAAGCAAATTGAATAAAGCCATCCTTTCATAAGAAATGCCGCAACTGTATAATTTATATTCAAGTTGATGATTGAAATTGTTGGTGGCAGAAAGATTTTAAGGAGTATGTTCGGAAGTGATGAATATCGATCAGCCTCTTCCTCATAACAGATGCAATGAGCAGTGCACCCATGCTGGGGCGGAAGTTATTTCCGTCCCCATTACTTTATCATTTAAGTTGGAAAAACTTATATTGGAAGTTACTTCCATACACTGCGCTCAAACTTTTGGCTAGCAAACTCCACCCTTAATAATTCCATCTCGTATTTACCCAATTACGCTGCTCTTCCGGAGTCAGAAATGTCCAGGCAACAATGCGGCTTACCTTGTTTCCGTGAGACACTGGAATCGTTTTTTGTTCAATAGCTTTTGCATGCTCAAGAGCCGCGTAAACACTCTTAAGATTAGACGATTTAGAAATCAAAGTAGAAAACCAAAAACAGCACGATGAAAATTGTTTGCTTTCGCTGATCATTTTTTGCACGAATTTCACTTCACCGCCTTCACACCACAACTCATTGTTCTTACCCCCAAAGTTCAGCGTTGGTTTATTAATTCTTTTCGTATTCAGGTTGTTTACTTTACGAAGCGTTCCCGCTTGGGCTTCTTGTAACGAAGCATGAAATGGCGGATTACAAATTGTTAAATCGAAATGTTCATGCTTTTGAATGATACCCCTGAAAATATCTTTTGCATGCTGTTGTAAGCGAAGTTCTACCTTTCCATTTAGAGAGACGTTCTCTTGTACTATTTTATGAGCAGATCGAATGGCAGCAGGTTCAATATCAGATCCTACAAAAGACCATCCGTATTCTGTATTGCCAATGATGGGATAAATACAATTGGCTCCCACACCAATATCGAGACATCTTATCGTAGTCCCCACCGGAATTATTTCAGCATTAGAGCTTCCTAATAAATCGGCCAGATGATGAAGGTAATCCGCCCTTCCAGGTACCGGTGGACACAAATAACCCGATGGAAGATTCCAGTGATGAATCTCATAATAATATTTCAGCAAGGCTTTATTCAGAATCATCACTGCATCAGGATTTGAAAAGTCAATCGATTCATCTTGGTACTCATTCAACCGCACGAATGGTTTTAATTCAGGAGACGTGCGAATGAGTTCACTGAAATTATACCGCTGGCGATGCCTGTTCCGAGGATGTAAACCAGACTTTTCGTGTGGATGTTCTTTCTTTTGTTGAAGTTTCAAAGCCTCGGTATGGTTTTGTTGCAGTGCAAAATGTAAAGTAAAGAAAATGCTTTTCTTTTATCTGTTTGGATTGTCATGAAATAAGTTTGTGAAATGTGCCAGCCTATTATTAAACAAAACGAATACCACGTCAGCGTGTAATTTCATGATAGATAGTGTGGATGCTTCCTTGCAATGACGCATTACTCCCTGTGGCTGGAGAGCCTGAAGCGAAGTAAGAAGCACAGAATACTGTGTCGAACGAAAATAAACTTACAAAATTTGTATCTATTTCAGTATCAGATTCTCCTGCCTCCAGTGGTATGTTGTCACAATTCTCCGTTTCCAAATGGGCCGTGTAACTTCTCCGTTCGCCTACCTGTTGGCGACCAATGGAGTAGTACAGCCCCTTCCTTTCCAGCAGTGCATGATGTGAGCCGATTTCGGAAACTTTTCCTTTCACCAGCCCATAGATCTGTGTGACGGGAAAAGCAGGTACATCTGGCAACAATGGCGCGGATGGTAGAGCGCTATTTTATTCCATCAATCCACAAGCAGACAATTCAAGCGGAATGGCGGTAGGAAGTAACTAAAGCCTGAGTTGATTTTGCTTTAAGTTTACTAAAATGTCTATTAAATCTATTCGCCTGTCTCTGGCGAAAGAGTATTTTGCGCGTTACCGGAATGAAAATCTGTATTTTAGGACCTCAATTTAGGCAGAACCTTTTATGCGGATTCTTATAGTCGTCTTGTTGTCATTTCTTTGGAGCAATGTTCAATCTCAGGTTGGAGACTGCGTGTTGAAGAAGGATGCTGACAAGATTTTAGTGTACACATGCAAATCGGAAAGCGAGCGTTTTAAGTCGCTCAAAGCAACATTTACTATTTCCAATACTACCATTGAAGAACTGCTGGCATTTATGAAGCAGGTAAATCGCTATACAGCTTGGCAATATAATATCTGTTCGGCCAAAATCCTGAAACGTGTTTCAAATAGAGTCATAATCGTGAGAACCGAAATTGATGCACCCAGGCCTGTCGATAACCGTGAGCTGATTGTTGAATATTTCTTTTCTCAAAGTCCCGACAAAAAACTGAAGGTAATCGCGAAAACTGTAGCGTTTGATTATCCCTTCAACAATGATGTGATACGTGTTCCGTTTTCGTATGCTGAGTGGAATGTAGAAATGATAAGCAACACACTGCACGTAACGCACCTTATGAAAATTGATCCCGGAGGCTCAGTACCCGCATGGATTGTAAATGTGGCAATGGCGGATGGACCTCATCAATCATAATCATTTGTTAAACTAAAAAGCTTGTTGGAGTAATGAGGGATTGAAATATTAATTGTCCTGATGGCACATTAATCTACATCATTAGGTATATCAACTGGAGCAGAAGAACTATAATTGAAACGACTGCCATGAGGCTGATGATGAGGAATGCGATCGTCTTATCTTTTAGATCGGGATGAAGTTCGGTACCGATAGTAGTCTGAATTAATCCAAATACAGTAAGAAGAGTCTTAGTAGAACGTCAACAGAAAACCACAAAAAGCGCAAGGCACACTAACAAACCGGCAACTTGCGCAACGGCTGAACCAAGTGAAATGAAATGACCGATGGTGATCATGATGACACCCGATATTCCACCTTATGCCAGCGCAGTTTTGGTTTTCAGGCCAATCAATACAACTGATGTTATGCCGCAGAGTATTAAAAAACTACCGTAATAAAATAGTAAGGAAGGCAGAAACATTGGGGTCATGTAATTCGGATTTTGCTGCAAGTTAGAAGAATTAACTTTTTGTCTTGTTCTGAAATTGGTAACACACGTAAAAGAATAACGTCAAGTACGGGTACGTGATACGCGGAACGTTTTCCGCCCCCATCAGTGTCATCGGTCTCCGGCAGGTTGCTCTTCATACGATTCGCACATTAAAAAATACTTGGATATAAAATCCAAACCAGCGAGATAATTTTGTTGAAGCATCAGAATCCTTGAGGCAAGTGACTCTGTCTGGGAAGAAATATCTTCACCATCACGCTAGTTATTTTTCACAATTTTAGCAGCACCAGACATCGATCAACTCTTATAAAATGTGTTTTCTTTCCTGAGTAAACAAAATCAAAAGAATGTAGCTGTACCAATTTTATAAAAGTGACTAATTTCAAGACTTCACTTAAAAAACATTTGTATGAAAAAAATTACCCTCTCTTTTTTCCTTCTGGTGTTCTTATGCGCCCATGTTCAGGCACAGCGTGTGCTTGACATGATTACTGATCCTTTTGTAAATCCTTTGAATGTTACCCAGGTGGATGACCAGGTGTACATTGCTGAATCGTCAGGCACCGTGATATACAAGTACAATGGAACTGTGCTTACCTCCTTTCTTTATCCTTTTCGCGATGGCGCGCGACTCACCTGCAAAGGAACATTTCAACTTCCATCAAAGTTTATCATCTCACTTGCAGCCCCCGGTGCTTCTGTACAACACCTGTACGAATTTGATGGG
>DAIQPD010000088.1:0-16101 GCA_036787535.1 Chryseolinea sp. | reverse complement strand
GGTGAAGGAATATTGTAAACAACTTCCTCAATTTGTTGTTTCAGGCTTTGGTCTGCCTCGCTGAACTCTTTTGCGTTTTTATCCTTATCGCTTGAAGAAGAACCGCATGATAACACGGTAAAGGAGATGAATGCGCTTAGGCAGAAATAAATCGAATGCTTTAATTTCATGGTTGTGCTTAGATTTAGAAGTCCAATTTTAACATATTTTTTAGTGGTATAAAACCTGCCCTTTATATTTTTAAGTGAAATTTCTGATTTTGTAAAAACTTTCTGTATGTTTAACTACCTCGTTAAACACAAAAGACCATGAACCAGAGTTTGGTGGAGAAGACCATTCTTATTGACGACAGCGACATTGATCTGTTTATTCAAAGGCGATTTCTGGAAGTCTACAACTTTTCTGACACCCTCGTTTTGTATAACTCAGCAGAAGATGCCCTTGGCTGGCTGAAGGAAATGAAGGGCGAAGCTGCCCCGGATGTAATCTTTCTCGATCTGAATATGCCTGAAATTGATGGTTTCTCCTTTTTGAATGATTTCAAAAAACTGCCCCCGGAAATTCTTCGTAAATGTAAAATCGTTGTTTTAACTAGCTCGAATAGCGCGAAAGACCGCGAGCAGGCATTTTCTTTTGAGAATGTTATCCAATTTATAACAAAGCCTATCAAACAATCAGATATTGAGGATTTAAAAGTACTTATTAACCAAGACGTGCCCACAAAGTAAATATTAGCTTGTTAATCAGGACTCCAAAGTTAGTTTGCCAGCAAATCATCGGCTAATTATCCTTTTAATCGTCAGGATGATTTTATAATTTCAACACCCGTTTGTTACTTGTCGGCTCAACTTAATGTCATCTGTATGAAAACTAAATTCGCCTTATTTCTTTTCCTTGCATTCTCTTTTCAATTTGCCTCCGCTCAGACAACTAAGAAAGTGCTGGAGCTTCCGGAGTTTAAAGGAATCTATGTAAACTCAAATTATACCGTTTATTTGAAGCAGACAAATAAGCAAGAAGTAACGGTTGAGGCACTTACCGAAATTTATTCTCTGACTGAAATAAAAGTAGAGAATGGCATTTTAATGGTAAACATCGAACGCAAACCTGAAGCACCAAACAAAAGTTTATGGGCAAAAATTGATGACATAAAAGTAAACCCAACCATGAAGTTGTATGTAAGCGTAAAGAGTATCAATGAACTTCAGGTAAATGGTGGTGGTAAAATTATTTCTGAAAACTCAATCGCAGCAGATTATGTAACCCTCGCCATTAATGGTGGCGGAAACATGGATCTCGATTTAAAAGGCAATACGATTAAAGCAGATTTAAGCGGATCAGGAAATATGGTCCTTAAAGGTTATGCTACATCCATTGATGCAACTATTGGAGGATCTGGGAGCATTAGCGGTTTTGCCTGTGCACTCGAATCTGCAAAAATAAAAATAAGCGGAAATGGCGTTGCTGAATTGAATGTATCAAACAACATTGACGCCATTGTTTTGGGTAGCGGAATCGTAAAACATAAAGGCAATACCAAAACCGCTCAAAAGAAAATTTACGGGGCTGGTAGTGTTGAGAGAGCGTATTGATCTCACTTTATATACCGCATAAAGAAATCCCTTTCTTAATTATATAGAGAGGGATTTTTTTATGTCCAATATCAACTAGATAACGGGTTATCAAATCCTGATATCATCCCAAATTAATTTTACTTTTACGCTATGGCCGAGATTGGTAAAGACATTGAGAAAGCAAAATGGATTTTGGAGCAGGGCGATCTGGTGGCGATTCCTACCGAAACCGTTTATGGTCTTGCCGGAAATGCCTTAAATCTATCGTCTGTTACAAAAATTTTCGATGTAAAAAATCGACCCCATTTTGATCCACTCATTATTCATGTACCTGATATCGATGGTGCTGAAGTGTATGCTGAAGGGGTACCAACATCAGCCAGAAAATTAATGAACCAGTTCTGGCCAGGACCATTGACAGTATTACTCAAACGCAAAAGTATCATACCTGATCTTGTCACCTCCGGGCTTGACACGGTTGGTATCCGTTGTCCAAAGCACGATCTAACTCAACAGCTTTTAAAGAAATTACCTTTTCCGCTCGCGGCACCCAGCGCCAACCCGTTTGGATATGTAAGTCCTACAAAACCGGAACATGTTAACGACCAACTCGGTGACAAAATAAAATATATTCTTGACGGAGGTGATTGCACCATTGGCATCGAATCAACCATTGTAGGGTTTGAGTCTGATCTGCCAACCATTTATCGTATGGGGGGATTGAGCGTTGAGAGTTTGGAACAGGCAATCGGAAAAGTCTATATACAAACACACTCATCATCAAATCCAAAAGCACCGGGACAATTAAAAAGTCATTATGCACCTCTAAAGAAAGTGATCGTTGGAAATATAGAAGAACTTCTTCAGCAGCATTCCACATCGCGTACTGCATTACTTACCTTTAGCAAAGATTTTCGCCATTCTTATCAATTTATTCTTTCACCATCGGCCAGCATGAATGAAGCAGCCCAAAATCTTTTTACTGCATTACGCGAATTAGATAAAATGCCAATTGATGTTATCCTTGCTGAATTTGTGCCAGAGCTCGGTCTCGGAAAAGCCATTAATGACAGGCTGATCAGAGCTGCGGCTTTAGGATAACAATTCGTAGATAGTTGATAGTTGTTCGGAGAAACCAGCAACCATTACTTAAATCAGAAAAAATTTCTACTTTGACGTACTCAAAATTAAAGACCCTCATGCTACAAAAGAAGAAAGTACTTGTATTAACCGGTGGTGGTGATTGTCCCGGTCTAAATGCCGTTATCCGCGGAATCGCAAAACGTGCGAAAAAAGAAAATCAATCTCCTAACCGACAAAATGATTGGGAAGTATATGGTAGCATTGAAGCTTTTAATGGTGTGTTAAACGAGCCACAGGAAATTGTCAAGCTTACGAGTAAGCTTACAGCAGGTATTCATGTAAAAGGAGGAACCATTTTAAAAACAACAAATAAAGCAAGCCCCATAAAATTTCCGGTTGTTCAGAAAGATGGTTCTACCATTTTTCAAGATCGGTCAGATGAATTAGTTGCCAAACTAAAAGCGTTGAATTTCGATGCTGTCATTAATATTGGTGGTGATGGTTCACAAAAAATATCCAAAGCATTACAGGACAAAGGTATTCCTATGATCGGTGTTCCTAAAACAATTGACAACGATCTCTCTGCGACCGATGTCACGTTTGGTTTTCAAACCGCGGTTCAAATTGCAAGCGATAGTTTCGATAAACTTGTCACCACGGCTGAAAGTCATCATCGTGTTATGATCATGGAAGTAATGGGCAGAGATGCAGGATGGATTGCATTGCATACTGCTATTGCCGGAGGAGCCGAAATCTGTCTTATTCCAGAAATTCCATACGACATTAAAAAACTGGTAAGACGAATTGAACTGCGTTACAAGAATGGTCGAGGCTTTGCTCACATTGTGATTGCCGAAGGTGCCAAACCAAAAGAAGGTAGCATTACTTCATCTGCAGGTGAAAAAGGATCGGAGCATGTTCGACTTGGTGGGGTGGCGTATCAACTTTCCAAACAACTAAAAGACGCAGGCTGCGTGGCGGAAATTCGCGAGACCGTATTAGGTCATGTGCAACGTGGTGGTACACCTGTTGCATACGATCGTGTACTTGCTTCACTTTTTGGAGTAAAAGCGTTTGAGTTAATTTTAGAGAAAAAGTTTGGTCAGATGGTAGCGCTGAAGAATAATGAAATCACTTCCGTTTCATTTGAAGAAGCCACTCGTGATTACAATTTTGTAAAGAAGGATTCTTATCTGGTTCATGCAGCGAAGGGATTAGGTATAAGCTTTGGTGATTAATTTTATTTAATCTTTACCGAATCCTCAACTTGTTTCTTTAATTCTTCCAGCTCTGTAACATCAGTTTGTATTCCGAGCAATCCGGTTTGATTAAGATGCGGTATATAAAATGCCATCTTCGTACTCTTCAATGTTTTTGTTTTTCCATTAAGTGTTTCATCAAAAATATACGTCTCAAATCCTTTCTCAATTATGGCCAACTCCTGATTGCGCCAATCCTGGGCTGTCTTTTCATCTACAAAATCAAAATCACTCTTTCCAATAAGTTCATCAACACTCATGTTGTGCGCCTTCGCTACAATAGTATTGACAAGTGCCATCTTGCCATCTTTATCTTTAAGAAAAATTTTGTGTGGAAGCTGATCTAAAATACCGAGCAATGTGCTTCTGTATTTCTCCATGTACGAAATCAAATCGTCATTCTTTTTCTTGTCTGTTTTCTTAATTACCTCTACTTCCTGAAGTTTAACTTTCAGCTCTTCTTCTTTTAGATTGGATTGACTTAACATCTCTTCAAGTTCTCTACCCTTTCGAGCCATTTCTTCCTGTGTAGCTTGAAGCTCTTCCATGTTTTGGCGCATCTCTTCTTCCTGAGCATGAAGAATTTCAGATTGTTGTTGTGACTGATCTAACAATACCTTCATTCGGTTTGAAACCTTGGCTCCAATAATGGCAGAAGCAACAAACTCACCAGCCTTTTCCAGAAAATCCAATTGATACGGTTCGAAGAAATGAAAAGAGGCCAGCTCCAATATTGCCTCAGTCTTGTCATTATACTTTAGCGGAATAATACATAAGCAAGAAGGTGTTGCATGGCCAAGACCAGATGTAATGGTTACATACCCTTCAGGAACCTCCTTCATCACCACAGGCTGACCTTCGAGATAGGCCTGACCTATCATGCCATTTCCAATTTCAATTCGCTTGGTTATAAATTTCTTTTTATCAAATGCATAGCATGCGGCTAACTCCAGAAAATGATCGCCATCCGTTTCTTCATTCAATAAGAACAAACTCCCTTGCTGGGCATTCATATAATGTGCTAAAAAACGGGTAGCCTCTTCTGAAAGTTTTACCAGATCTGCCTGATGATTTCGAACCAGCTGCGAAAATTTCGCAAGGCCTTCGTTTATCCAAAATCTCCGATCGTCATCCTGCTTGGCTACAATCATTTGATCGCGCATCTTCACTAACTCTCCTGCAAGGTTCTCGGAATTCTTTACTTTATTGGATTGATTCAGTCCTTCCCATTGCACATCATAATTTTTAGAGGTAATGCTTTTCACAAATTCGGAAGCCTTCTTAAAATTTCCGATGGAGTTTTCGATTACTTCCTTGGGATCTGATACAATTATCTCCGTACCTGGATCAAACAAATATTTTCGGTTATTCTTCTCTAATTCAAATAACAAGTTCCGTCTGTCCTTAACTTCTTTATTTGTTTTGTAAATAATAAAAGCAAGAGAAGGAATTCCCAACATCACTAAAATGATTTGAATAACAATATTTGTGTTTAGAGCAGAGTCGTAAGCTATCTGAGCTTTATTGATTACTGAATCCTCATAGGCAAGATGACTGTATAAGAAGGGTTCATACATTCGCCATAATTCATAGCCTTTATCTTTGTTGAGCATTTCCACAAATGTCCTTAAGCTATCACGCTCAACCTCTTCCTTCATTTTGATAGAATAATTAATAAACTCAGTAATACCTTCTTTAATTTTACCCAGCTTCACAATACTGGTATCCAGTTTTTGAATGGTTAAGAGACTATCCAATTCCCTTAGATTAACCTCATTGTTATGAATAGCACCTGTGAATGGTATAAGCAATTGACTATTTTTTGTTAAAGCGAACCCACGCAACCCTAAATCGATTTTCATGGTTGTTACATCAAAGACAAATGTTAAGTGTCTCTTTACTTCCTCTGCCTGAGCTTTTTGACGAGTGGTCTCTAAAATAACATTCTTATTTAGCCAGGTAAATGTGGCCCCTAAAACGATCAGAATCATAAGGGTAATCATACTAACCCTTATAAGATTCTCCTTCAGTATCTCCACTAGTCTTTTCATATCAGTACTCTTAATTTTTTCATTTATATCCCTGAAAACATACAGCGTATTTTACCTCTATTGGTTCATGTAACTCTTTTCCAAAAAAATCCTTCCAGGCCAGCACTAGAAATTTTCATTTCAGGTGCCTTTGCTTAAAGCAGTTGGTATGTAGCCCGAAACTAAGGAGCTCAGTGCAATATAATAAAGAGAAACTCGAATTCCCTTGAGTTTAAGTCGAATTAAATCGATTGCGGAAAAGGCAACAATTAAAAATAAGGCATAGTCCGAGTTGATTCGTAAATTTCGCTCCACAACAAAACCAGACTCATGAAAACCATTAATGACATCAACTTCAGCGGCAAGCGTGCCCTTATTCGGGTAGATTTTAATGTGCCGTTAGACAAAAGTTTTAATGTAACAGATGACAACCGCATTCGTGCTACCATACCTACCATAAGTAAAATATTGAACGATGGCGGAAGCTGTATTTTAATGTCGCACCTAGGAAGGCCAAAGGATGGACCTGAAGACAAGTATTCATTAAAACATACACTCAAAACTGTTGAGTCGCTATTCGGAAGACCTGTAAAATTCGCCAATGATTGTATTGGGGATGAAGCCTTTACTTTGTCAGCCTCTTTGAAACCCGGAGAAATTTTGGTTTTAGAAAATTTACGATTCTATAAAGAAGAAGAAAAAGGAGATGTGGCTTTCGCTGAAAAGTTAAGTAAGCATGGCGACATCTATGTAAACGATGCTTTTGGTACCGCACACCGTGCGCATGCCTCTACCACAATTGTTGCTCAGTTCTTTAAAGATAAATGCGCAGGTTTTGTAATGGCTGCAGAACTTGATAACGCCAAGAAAGTTTTAGAGAACGCTGAGAAACCTTTTGTTGCCATTATGGGCGGAGCAAAAATATCCGACAAGCTTTTGATCATTGAAAAAATGTTGGACGTAGTGGACCATCTTATTATTGGAGGTGGCATGGCATATACATTCTTTAAAGCATTAGGAGGTACTATTGGAAGTTCTCTGGTAGAACTTGATAAGTTAGACCTTGCTAAAGAATTGATTCAAAAAGCAAAATCAAAAGGTGTGGAACTTCACTTACCTATCGATTCGATCATCGCTGATAAATTCGATGCTAATGCCAATACCGATGTATCGAACAACAATTCTATAAAAGATGGTTGGATGGGATTAGACATTGGCCCACAAGCCAGTGCCGTATTTTCCAAGGTAGTTGAAGAATCAAAAACCATTTTATGGAACGGCCCAATGGGTGTCTTTGAAATGGAGAAATTTGAAAAAGGAACAAAGACTATTGCAGAAGCGGTGGTGCTTGCAACCGAGAAAGGTGCGTTCTCTTTGATTGGTGGTGGTGATTCAGCTGCCGCTGTTGCAAAATTTGGTTTTGAAGAAAAGGTAAGTTATGTATCTACCGGTGGTGGTGCTTTGTTAGAATATTTTGAAGGTAAAGTTTTGCCTGGTGTAAAGGCACTTGAGTAACGGATCGGTAAATAGAAAATCGTGAATGTGGCAATCCGAAAATGTAAATCGGGTTGCCATTTTTTTTACTCATTAAATTGAACTTCGACTCTCCTATTCGCTTCTCGTGCCTCCTCAGTGACTCCATCAATCAATGGTCTGCTTTTTCCAAACCCGAAGGACTCAATACGAGAAGATGATATGCCATGTGCCATCAAATATTCTGCAACTGCCTTTGCGCGACTTGTAGAAAGTGAAATGTTGAAGGCTTCACTTCCCTGATCATCTGTATGACCAGAAAGCATGACACGCGCTGAAGAATTTTCCTTCAACCAACTTACCACTTCCTCCAATTCTGCGAACGAAGAAGTTTGCAATGCATACCTGTTAAATTCAAACTGAATATTCCGAAGAATGTAAGTCTTATCCAGTTCGATATCAGCTTGTTTAAATTCAGAAGGGATTTGAACAAATTGATTTGGTTGTGTATTAAACAGCGGAATGATTTTCACATCATCGATATAATAGTATGCGCTTTTTGCTAACATACTTTGTTGTATCGGACTGAATCGAATATAGTAATGATGTGTGGATCGATTATCAAAAAAATTACCGATGGTTACATACTGCTCCCCACCTTGGGCGCGATAATTTTTTCGAGCCGTTTCCCAATAGCCTGTTTCCTTTGTAAGCGCTGTATCCTGAATAATAGAAATAGTGGGCTGAATTGAAATTACCTGATCATGTTTAGCAGCAAGTAATTCATTCGTTAAAAGTAATCCGATGCGGTCGATAGAATACTTTGAGTAAGACGATAACTTATAGTGAAATTCAATTTCATAAAGTGAATCCTTCAACAGGGGTTCAAGCAATTTACATTGAAGATATTCGCGATAATTATTATCACTGTTCATCCAAAGGTAAATACCGACATATCCCCTTCCTTCAAATGGTTCTGCAACACCAGCCCAGTTGTACGAAACACCCGCCTCGCCCATGCTGCATTCATTAAAATTATCAGGCGTACCTGAATTGGCAGAACGCCAACCCTTAACACGAAACTCGTTTGCCGATTGACTAAAGTCCCCAGGACAACTAAAGTATTCTTCAAAGCTCGGATTAGGAACCAGATTTTGGGCTGAACATAAGACGGAACATAACAACAAACCAAAAAGCGGAACAAGGTTTCCGAATGACTTGCAGAAAAAATACTGAGGCTCTTTCATTCTATAAATTGATTTCATCCTGAGTACAACGAAGCGTATTATCATATTCACATAACAGGGTACACTTTATTTATAATAGATTATCCTTGGAATAATTGAATACGATTGAAAATTGACTGTAGGATATATTCATCATCTACTGAAGCTGTGGGTTCGGGAATATCTTTTTGCTCCAGAGTCTGCAACATATCAATAAAGCACCTACAAAGTATGCCAAAGTAAATAGTAACAACTAGAGCAAATCTTCTTTCCACGTAATTCGTGCAACGCGGGTTAACTCAAGGCTTTGCTTTAGTAACATGGGCTATTCTTTTATGGAAGATAATAATTCTTCGTGTGACTTTTTGATTACTCCTGCATTTAAGAGTCAAACATGTTCATACTGCCAACGCAGTAAACCGCGCGGTTCCATTATACACTTTTAAACCTAAAGTTATGGAACCAAAGAAAAATCCGAAGTATGATGTGCACCGTCAACGAGGCACAATCTTTCAAATTAGTTTAGCCATTACATTGGCGTTAGTTATCATGGCATTTAAATGGAAGACTCCAGTTGTGAAAGAAGCACTACCCGATCCTGCTACATCGCTGGCATATTCCCCTATCGAAGATATTATTGCTTCAACATCGTTCAAAAGTGAAGAGCCTCCCAAGCCAAAGGAAATTAAACCTTCGAACCCTACTGAATTTATACCTGTAGAAGATATACTTACAGAGGATGACGATCAACCTAAACCCACTGTTGATCAGGGTGAACCTCTGATTTACTCTAATCCCTCTTTTGAAATTGAATTACCGAAAGAAGATGATACAGTAATCTTTTGCATCGTAGAAAAAATGCCGGAGCCGGTTGGTGGATACGAGGGTTTTTATAAAACGCTATCGAAGAATATAAAATACCCAAAGCGAGCAAGCATTGATGAAATAACCGGAAAGGTATTCGTATCTTTTGTGGTCAATGAGAAAAGTGAGTTGAGCGACTTAAAGGTTGTGAAAGGTATTGGCAGTGGATGTGATGAAGAAGCGATTCGTGTAATTGGATTAACAAAATGGAAAGCTGGAAAGCAAAGAGGTAAACCGGTTAAAGTAAGAATGATGCAGACCATTAATTTCAGGATCAATTAATATCGTAATAGATTAAAAGAAGAATATCTCTTGTGTTCAATAAAAATTCCAAGCCTTAAAACCTGCTTGGAATTTTTATTGTGATTCTTTCTACCTTTCGTTTTCATACTCTCAGTGAAAAAATCAATCCGTAACACATCATTTAAATTCAAGCAATTTATGGTTCATCACGATCGATGCAGCATGAAGGTAGGAACTGATGCGGTATTATTTGGAGCATGGGCAGATGTTGAACATGCAAACCGAATACTGGATATCGGAACTGGATCAGGTGTTATCTCTTTAATGCTAGCACAGCGTTCACAATCTCAAGTACACATCGATGCCGTAGAAATTGAACATCAGGATGCTGAGCAGGCGAAAGAAAATGTTTTAAACTCACCTTGGCCAGATCGCATTTCAATTCATCAGGTACCTATTCAACAATTTGAATCTGAAGTTAAATATGATCTGATCGTTAGTAATCCACCTTACTTCAACAATAGTTTTCAACCACCTGATCAAAATCGATTAAGGACACGACATACCGTTGCATTGGACTTTAATGCGTTAATTAAATCAGTTATCCGGTTATTGAAAAAAGATGGAACCTTTAATGTAGTCCTTCCTTATACTGAAGGACTTGATTTTATTACTTTGGCTGAACACCATCAATTATTCTGCTCACGTCTATGGAGTTTTCGATCCCGAAAGGAAAAACCAATTGAACGCTTGTTGTTAGAATTCCGGTTTCACTCATTTAATAAAGAAGAAGGTGAAATAGTCCACTATGAAAAAGGTGACACCTGGACGAATGCTTACCAAGCCCTTACGAAGGATTTCTACCTAAAAATCTAAGCTTATGCGCAACACTTTGTAGTCTTTGAAAAGTAATTCGACAGGGTAATAGTCTCTTGAATGAATTAATTGAATTGGTTATCAATTAGTTACAAAAATATTATTATTTGTTTAAACATATATATTCAATCTTCCGTTATACTTGCAAAACAAATCACAAAACCAAATCATGAAAAAAATTAGTATTCTATTCGCATCGCTGTTTGTAATCGGCAGCACGTATGCTCAAACAACATGGACCATTGATAAGAGCCACTCAAAAGTTGGTTTTAGCGTTGCTCACATGGTGGTATCGGAAACTGAAGGTAACTTCAAGGATTTCGATGGTAAAATAATCAGCAAGACAGAAGATTTTAATGGTGCAGAGGTAGAGTTTACTGCAAAAGTAGCTTCTGTAAACACAGAAAATGAAAAGCGTGATGGTCACTTGAAGTCAGATGACTTTTTTAACGCTGAAAAATTTCCAGAAGTAAAATTCAAGGGAACTTTAGTAAAAGAAGGTGGCAAGTATGTTTTGAAAGGTAAATTGACCTTGCGTGATGTAACAAAAGACGTTGCTTTCGATGTTACTTATGGTGGAACCGTTAATGCATTTGGTGGTCAAAAAGCTGGTTTCAAATTGACTGGTAAAATTAACCGTCAGGATTATGGTTTGAAGTGGAGCAAGACTGTTGAGGCAGGTGGCCTTGTAGTAGGCGATGAAGTGGAGTTGATTGTGAAGGTTGAACTTGACAAAGCAAAAGCTTAACTTGTAAAAGGCTCTCGTGAAAAAGCGGGAGCCTTTTTTATATGAAAATAGAAGAAGAAATTAAGCAGGAAAAGTTTTCAAGCCAACATCAAAAGGCCGTGATCAATCTTATTTATACTGCGAACTGGTTGGTAAGTCGTCAGCAAGATTTCTTTAAGCCACATAATATTACAGGACAACAATTCAATATTCTCAGAATTTTAAAGGGACAACATCCTAAAACGATTTCTGCTACTGAGATAAAAGCGAGGATGCTGGATAAAAATTCGGATGTATCCCGATTACTAGATCGACTAGTCGCCAAGAATTTGATTATTAAAAAGGCCTGCCCAAACGACAGACGCGCTGCTGATGTGAGCATTACAGAAGAGGGTCTTACGCTCTTAAAAACGATTGATAAGCAACAAGCCGATATAGATCATATCTTATCACTGAGTGAAACTGAAGCAAAACAACTGAGTGATCTTCTCGATAAGAGTCGTGGCTCTTAGATCTTTTTCAACTCGTCTTGTACAAACTTCATCAGCTCATGAATGTATTCGCGACTGAAATCAAATTTAATATTAGCTGCTTTATAGATTTCAGGTATTGATCTTAGGTATCCTAACTTCAATGCATTCTGATATCCCTGCAAGCCTTTTGCATTATCAACTCTATAGTTTCGCCAGACAGCAATAGCACCTAATTGCGCCATACCATATTCAATATAATAGAAAGGTACTTCATACAAATGCAATTGCTTTTGCCATAAATAATCCTTTGCCGATTGTAAGCCAGACCAATCCGTTTCGGTATCCGCAAAGCGATCAAAGATTTCATTCCACTTCTCTTTTCTCGTTTCTAAGCTATGGCCTGGATTCTCATATAACCAATGCTGATATTGATCGATGGTGGCAACCCAAGGTAACGTTTCAATAATGTCTTCCAAGTGCTCGCGCTTTGCACGCTTCAACTCTGCTTCATTAGTAAAGAATATATCCCAATGATCCATCGAAATTAATTCCATTGACATAGAAGCAAGCTCTGCTACTTCAGATGGTGTCGACTTAAAATCATTCAAATCTAAATCACGTGTTAGAAAATTATGAATAGCATGACCACCTTCGTGCATGATGGTAACCATATCACGCAAAGTGGAAGTAGCGTTCATGAAAATGAACGGAACACCAATCTCAGCTAAGGGATAATTATATCCACCCGGTGCTTTTCCTTTCCTTGATTCTAAATCAAGGTGACCCATTTCTTTCATGATGGACAAACACTGACCAAGGAACGGATCAAGTCTCTTAAAAACCTCAATGGTCTTATCCGTTAATTCCTTTCCATTGGTAAAAGGTTTTAATGCTTCACGTCCTTCTGCATCAACGGCTTTGTCCCAAGGTCTTAAGTCAGCAACTTTCATTGCAGTCTTTCTCTCCGATGCAAGTTGATTTAACATTGGCACAACTTCGTGTTCGATAGCATCGTGGAAATTAAAACAGTCCTTTGGCGTATAATCAAATCGGCCAAGCGATTTGAACATGTAGTCTCTGAAGTTTTTAAAATCAGCATTTACCGAAACCTTGTGACGAAGGGCAATGAGTGTTGTGAAAAGATTATCCAACACATCTTTATCCTGTAATCTTCTCGATACTATTTTATGGTATATCTCTTCTCTTTTCTTTCTGTCGGGCGACATTAATAGAACAGAAGCTTGCTGAAGCGTTAGCTCCATGTCATCTACTGCTACCATCATTGCACCGTTTAGTTCCGCATACTTTTGCGTTTCGGTATTGATCTCTGTATACAAAGGAACGTTTGCCTCGCGAAAGATTTCGATTTCCTTTTTCAAGCTGCGAATCATGATATCATATCCTTCCAGATGAGCAAGCTCTTTAAGAAAAGATGATGACGCTGCTTTCTTGTTCAATTGATCTGAAACTGGTGCGATCAGCGGTTGAATGTTTTGCACAAAATCCTGATATGCTTTCTTGTACACTTCATTCTCTGTGTAGCATGTCATATTGATGTAACGCCATGCCATGTCTTCTCCAATAATGGATTCGAGCTCACTCCTATCCTGGAACCATTTTTTCAAATCGTAAACCGAATTCATATTTCGCTCCAAGAGATTATCGAAGAAAGGCTTCAATGCCTCCCACGATGAAACGGAAAAATCTTCAGGTAAAAATTTACGGGTTGGTCTTGTGGGAATTTCAAATGCTGCTGCCATGCTTACACGATTTAAAGGATTGCAAAATACTAAAATCCTTCTTATCCGACAGAGAAAATGAACGGCTCTACTTCAATAAATTACCTTCTGCTTTTTGCACACTTCCGAAAGAGAATTTTTGACAGATATCTTTCATCATCTGTGATATCTCTGCAAGACAAAGGTTACCTATACTTCCTTCGTGTGTATGATTCAGTTTAGTGGAATATGTAAATTCTCCTTTTTCGATGGCTTGCCCAACTTGCTTGTAAGCATCACGGAAAGGAATTCCATTGACGACAAGCTTATTTACTTCTTCAACGCTGAATAAGAACTTATACTTTTCGTCCGTTAATATATCATCCTTTACTTCAATATTGCTCAACATCAAATGTGTCATGCGAAGACAATCCTTCAAGCTTTGGATAGCAGGGAAAAGTTTTTCTTTCAGCAACTGCATATCCCGATGATAGCCAGAAGGAAGATTTGCCGTAAGCAAGGCAATATCATTTGGTAACGAAATAATCTGATTAGATCTTCCACGGATTAATTCAAAAACATCCGGGTTCTTTTTATGAGGCATTATGCTGGAGCCTGTTGTTAATTCATCTGGAAAACGAATGAATCCAAAATTCTGATTGAGAAAAAGGCACGCATCCATCGAAAGCTTTGCTAATGTAGCAGCAATATTTGATAATGAACTTGCTACAATACGTTCTGCCTTGCCTCTACCCATTTGAGCATAGACAACATTATAATTCAAATCATCAAATCCCAACAACGTTGTTGTCATCTTTCGATTGAGTGGAAACGATGAACCGTATCCCGCAGCAGATCCTAATGGGTTTTTATTTACGATACGATACGCAGCTTCAAGCGTAATGGTATCATCTACTAAACTTTCCGCGTAAGCGCCAAACCACAAACCAAACGATGATGGCATTGCCAATTGCAAATGGGTGTAGCCTGGTAAAAGGTGATTCTTGTACTTCTCACTTTGCTGAAGGAGAAGCTCAAACAATACCTTTACTGCTTCAACCATTTCTTTAATCTCTGAACGTAGATACAGCTTAACATCAACCAACACCTGATCGTTGCGTGAACGTCCACTATGAATCTTCTTTCCTACATCACCTAACTTCTTTGTCAATTCCAACTCTACCTGAGAATGAATATCCTCAACTCCATCTTCGACTTTAAAATCTCCAGACTCAATTCTCTTGTAAATATTTTTAAGTTCTGCAGAAAGTAATTTTAATTCATCAGCCGCCAACAATCCAATCGACTCCAACATGGTAATATGAGCAAGTGATCCAAGCACGTCAAAACGTGCCAGGTACATATCCATCTCCTGATCTTTACCAACGGTAAACTTCTCTACCTCTAATAATGATGCTTTATCTTTTTGCCAGAGTTTCATTTAGCTAATATTTAAAAATTTCTTAACCGCAAAGAGCGCAGAGAAACGCAGAGTCAATTGTATTTTTTTCTAAAAAAGGCTTCATAATTGATTTACAACAATCAACCTCTTAAGCAAAACTCTCTGCGAACCTCAGCGTCCTCTGCGGTTTGCTTCTATCCTCCTCGCTTCAAATGGACAGAACTTCGTTTTAAACGATTACATTTTCAAGCAACCGAATATACGTATCAATTCCTTTTGCTATCTCATCCACATAAATAAACTCATCGGCAGAATGCGAGCGGGCTGAATCACCAGGGCCAATCTTCACAGATGGAACAGGTATCATTGCCTGATCGGATGTAGTCGGAGAACCATAAGACCTTAGTCCCAAAACATTTGCTGATTTCACCAATGGATGATCAAACGCAATTCCGGATGGCCGCATGCGAAGAGAACGAGGTGTTACCTCACATGTAACATGCTGCTTAATAATTTCTAATGCTTCTTCCAAAGTATATGCATCGGTAACCCGAACATCAACCGTAAACCGACACTCCGATGGAACAACGTTATGCTGGCTCCCAGCATTGATGATGGTTACTGTCATCTTCATTTTTCCGAGCGTTTCAGAAACTTTCGGGTACTGAAATGTTCTGAACCATTCAATATCCGGAAGCGCGACATAAATCGCATTGATACCTTCTTCACGCGCTGCGTGGCCAGGTTTACCTTTCGCAAGACAATCCAATACCATCAAACCTTTTTCTGCTGTTGCGATATCACAAAGTGTCGGTTCACCCACAATAGCAAAGTCAACAGGCGTCAACGCTGACCAAATACTTTCCACTCCACCTGTTCCTGAAATCTCTTCTTCAGCAGTGGCGGCCATCACAATGTTATACTTGAGATCAGTTCGATCGTAATAATGCAAAAATGTGCAGATCAACGAAACCAAGGGACCACCAGCGTCATTGCTTCCTAATCCAAAAAGTTTACCATCAATAATTTCAGGTTTGAATGGATCGCGTGTATATCCAGAATTTGGTTTTACGGTATCATGATGAGAGTTCAGCAGAACCGTAGGCTTCTCCACGCTGAAATATTTATTCTTTACCCACACATTATTTGCTCT